>NZ_MUGT01000040.1 GCF_002217205.1 Flavobacterium branchiophilum NBRC 15030 = ATCC 35035
TGTAAATAACTCGAAAATATTATTTTGTTAGGTAGTGTAAATCATTTGGTACAAACTAGCTTTACATTTTCAAATAAAAATCACGGGTCAATGCTATATATTCAGGTGTATATTGGTGCCTAGAAATTTCGATTATCAAGTCGTTTTCAATAAGTTTTTCAGCTTTTTGGGTCGAAAATGCTATCAAACTGCGTTTGAAAACGGAATTAGCATGCCCTTTTACATGGGTTATTTTTTGAGGGTACAAATCAAATGTGCTTGCCATAGCAATAAAATTTGGAGCTTCTTTATACGGAACAATTACCGCAAAAATGCCATTGTCTGCCAATAATAAAGCGACTCCTTCCAAAAGATGCTCAAAAGGCAAAGCCTCCTGAAAACGGGCCATATCTCGTTGTGGATTGTCGCTATACACCGTTTCCGAAAAAAAAGGCGGATTTGAAACAATCAAATCATAAAGTTCTTCGGGTTCGTCCATAAGTTCGTCCAAACCCGCATGAAAACAAAACAAGCGATCGTTCCAAGGTGCATTTTCAAAATTTTCCGTAGCTTGTTCATAAGCATCTTCATCTATTTCTATGGCGTCAATTTGTTGAGCATCAGACCGCTGAGCCAACATCAAAGCAATGATGCCCGTACCCGTGCCTATATCCAAAATGTTTTGTGGATGGTTGTCTATTGGTGTCCAAGCTCCAAGAAGCACCCCATCGGTACCAATTTTCATGGCACATTGGTCTTGATTTACGGTAAATTGTTTGAATTGAAAACTCATTTTTTGTGTTTTACAAATATTTCTTTAAAATTGCTTCTTTCTGTTTTGGAATTTCATCAATTTCGGTTTCCAATGCTTTTATTTTTGCTTCTATTTTCTCAATTTCTGAAACTATTTTTTGTTGTTCAGCAATTGGTGGAACGGCAATTTTAATTCCTTGAATTCTGTCTATTGAAGCTCTTTTAGTTCTTGAAAACTCAAATACTTTCCCTTCTTTTTCTAAAATGAAAGCTAAATATTTTTCATTAATAGAATTATCTTTTACTCTCAAAACACCACAATGATCAGTTGGATAAAATGGATAATCTTTTGGAAGATGATTTACCATCCAGTCGCCATCAATTCCCCATAAAACAGATGGTTTACTGAAATCTTCGATTAATAATTTATCAATATTTCCAAATGGTTCAATAACATTGGCACTATAAACAGGAATTTTACCATTTTCTACAAACTCATTTTTCAAGACTCGTTTACCGATAGAAACCTCAAAAATATTTTCATCGCTTAACCTTACTATTTTATTTGCTTTTGATTCGGCTTGATTAAATAAGTTTACAATTGTTTCTTTACCTTTTTCAACTTCTGCTTTTGCTTTCTTTTCTTTTGCTTCTAAAACTTCAATTTCTGTAACTATCTTTTTTTGAATATCTAAAGGTGGAAGTGGGATTTTTACTTCATTAATAATTCCAGATAAATTATTAATATTTGATCCTGTTCCTATATCTCTTATTGTTTGTCTTAATATAGTATTAAGTAGTTGATAAATATATTTAGATATAGCATTTTTATTAACTCTAATAATACCCATAAAACCTCCAGCAAAGTAATTTGTGTTTTCTTCAATAAAGGCAACTTTACCTAAGTGTTCTTTACTACCACTTGAAAAACAAATAAATATGTCATTTTTAGTAAGTTTTTTTTCTATAGGAATATTAAAACTTTCATTAATAAAAACTTGTTTTTTAATTTCAAAACCACCATTTAAAGTGATATTATCAGCTGTTAAAATAATTTTATTTGTTTCTGATAAAGATTGATCGCTTTTAGAATATGTTACACCTTTTATAATGTCTGTTATTGTATCTAACCTTTCTAAATTCCACTTACTTTCAATTTTTATTTTGTTTTTTTTTGTAGAAAGTTTTATCTCCTTATGAAATTCCGCTCTATCAAAAGTAAGCATATCTAATAAATTAACATAAGAAACATTATCTTTTAAATTTTCATCAATATCTAAATTACAATTTCCAATAAACGCATTATAAATATAACTACTTGCTTTTGTTGAATCTTTTATATCTTCTATGTTGTATAGGCTTGTACATTCGTCAATTGTTTTACCACCTTGTATTGGATGCATTCCTTCACTTCCTCTTCTATCCGAAAAATAATAACCAAAAAATTTTTTTTCAGCATCTTTTTCACCACTTTTTACGAGAACTATATTTTTTTGATTGTAAGCTATTATAAAATGTAATAATTTATCTTTTTCTGTTTCAATTAATTTATTCCAAAACTCATTTTCTTTATTGGCTTTTATCTTTTTGCGGTATTCTCTATAAATTTCATGTTCTGTTACAGTTTTGGTTGGTTCTTTTTTTAGTAAAGAAATGTAATCGTCAAATGAAATATTTTCCCAAACATAATTTATATATTTAGAAATAGGTTTTTCAATTTGGTTTATGGTATTATCTATAAATTCTACACAAAATTTATTTACGAAATTTTTTAACTTAATGTTCTCTTGATTGTTTCTTCGTTTTAAAAATAGAGTAACAGTATTAGTGCCTGTAGCCATAAAGGTGTTGCTTCCTAATTCAGCAATTGCAATAATATCAAAATATTGCAAAATAATTTCCCTTGTTTTGGTTTGTATTCCTATGTTGTTTAAAATAGAACTCGGTAAAACAATTGCTGCAATTCCATCATCTTTTAATAAATGTTTGGTTCGTTCTACGAAAAGACATTCAATATCTTTACTTTTTTCTGAAAGATAAGGATATAATGTAAAATCATTTTGAGCACCAATATATTCTAAATCATCTTTACAATCGTTTACAGAATAAGGTGGATTTGAAAGAACCAATGAAAATTTAGCTTTTGTAGAATCTTCTAAATTTGTATTGTCTTTCAAGAGACCTTTATAGGTTTTAGAACTTTCAAAACTATCTAATCCATCACCGTGAATAACTTGAGCCACACCATCACCATAAAAATAACAACCTACTTTGGCTACTTTTACCAAACGATAATCTTTTTCAATTCCGTAAACATATTTTGCCGCCCATTCATAAGGATCGGCTTGCCAAGATTTTATTTGTTTTATTGCTTTTGGAAAGAAATTCTTCATTTCTTCTTCTTTGAAAGCATTGATAATATCTTGGTATTCTTCCATTGCTTCCGTAATGAAATGCCCACTTCCTGCTGCGTAATCAATTACTGCAGGTAATTCAGGTGCTTCTTTGTTTACTTCTTTTTCTATCATTTGTTTGATAGGTATAGAGCGAACAATGAATTTAGTAATTGGTGGCGGTGTAAAATATTGACCAACTTCTTGTTTTAATCCTGTAGTCAATAATTTTTCGAAGAAATCAGACAAATGTTGTTGCTTTCTCGGATAACGAATTTGATATTTTTCTAAAAGTTTAACAACATCTTTTAATACACGTTGATTTTCATCAAAACTTGCGTCGTCTAAAACTTCTTTTATCGCAAGTATATTATTGAATTTTAAAACTTTTTTCTTTTTTTCTAAAAGTTCTTCAGGTGAATTTGCTTTGAAATCTTTCTCATCTATTCCTTCTATTTCTTTTTGAAGAAAAGCAAATAAACCATCTTTATGTAAATTAATTAAACGAACTTGAAAATCTACAGCATTATCATCTTCTCTCCAATGAAATTCTAATTCGTCACTTTCTCTTTTCGCTTCATCATATAATTTTGCTAAAAAGAGATTAAATATTTTATTGAAAGCATTTGGCTTGTCAGAAACCGAATGTTTACGAAGTATTGAAGCAAACTCGTGAAATATTTTGGTGCTTTCCGCTTCGTCTAATTCTTTTAAATCTGCTTTTGTGAATTTTTTGCTTTTAAAATCATACGGCTCATTTTCCCAAACACCTTGATGTTTCGTATTCTTGTTCCAAATGGTATAAAAATCTTTTACAGTTGGTGCAAGTCTATGTTCTTCTTCAATTTTTACAATTTCATTTTTGTAAATAATAGTGTCTTTATCAAGTTTAGAAGCATAAAGCATTAATATTTCAGCACTTTTATCTTGCTGAAAATAAGAAAAAAGTTGGCCTCCATCTTTTTTCATTTTCTTTAATTCATCATCAAACTCTTTTCCAAAAGTTTTACATTCAATCATTAAGTAAGCCTTATCTTCATTCTTAACTAGAATATCAAGTCTCCCTTTTTCTTGGCGACCAAGCTTCCATGTAGGCTCGAGAATTATATTTTCGGGTTTATAACCTTTTTCAAGAAGTTTATCTACACATTCAAGAACAACGAAATTTTCAGCTTGTGAATGGTTTTGTGTGGTTTTGCTTTCGCAACTAATTTTATCACCGTAGTTAATAATTTCTTTTGCAAAATCAATTTCTATAACATAATCATTCTGATATTTTTTTATAAAAATATCTTTTGCATTTTCTTTTGGATGAAAATCAATAGTTTGTATTAAATTTTTGAAAGACATGTTTTTTTTCAGCAAAAATAAAAATGTTTTGCGACAATTTACGCTTTTTGGAATAAAAATCCATAATTTTCAATTTATTAAAAAGGTTTTGATAATGAAAAAAAATGAGGCCTTGAAATCTTATTATACAAAGATTCTATTATTTTTGCACCAAAAGATTCGCATGACAAAACCTGATTTGCAACTCCAAATTCAAACCCTCCCCGATAGTCCTGGAGTGTACCAATATTATGATAAGGAGGGCAAAATTTTGTATGTTGGCAAAGCCAAAAACCTCAAAAAAAGGGTGTCATCGTATTTTAACAAAGTGCACGACACGGCCAAAACCAACGTATTGGTCAAAAAAATTGTAACCATCAAACATATTGTGGTACCAACGGAAACGGACGCCCTTTTGTTGGAAAATAACTTAATCAAAACCTTACAACCTCGATACAATGTCCTGCTTCGTGATGATAAAAGTTATCCGTGGATTTGTATTAAAAAAGAACCTTTTTCGAGGATTTTTGCCACAAGACGCATGATCAAAGATGGCTCGGAATATTTTGGTCCTTATACCAATTTCAAAACCGTTTCTACTATCTTGGAATTAATCAAAGAGTTGTATCCGTTGCGAACTTGTCAGTTTGATTTGAGCCAAAAAAATATTGAAAATCACAAATTCAAAGTGTGCTTAGAATACCACATTGGCAACTGTAAAGGGTGCTGCGAGGGTTTTGAGTCTTTGGATGATTATCAAAAACAAGTGGAGGCTATCCGACAAATTTTGAAAGGAAATTTCAAAGAAAGCATGAAAGACTTCAAACAATTGATGACCACTTATGCCGAAAATTTGCAGTTTGAAGAAGCACAAAAAATAAAAGAAAAAATGATGGTTTTAGAGCAATACCAATCACGCTCTACAATCATCAATCCAAAAATATCTAATATTGATGTTTTTTCTATTGTGTCTGATGAGAGTGCGGCTTTTGTCAATTTTTTACAAATTTCACATGGTGCCATCATTCGGTCGCATACTATGGAAATCAAAAAAAAGCTGGACGAAACAGACGACACTTTGTTGGAACTTGCCATTGTCGAACTTCGAGAGCGGTTTCAATTGTTGTCAAAAGAAATAATTGTGCCATTTATGGTCGATCTTGGTGAGCATATCAAAGTAACCGTGCCACAGTTGGGAGACAAGAAACAAATTTTAGACTTATCTATACGAAATGCAAAATTCTATCGAATAGAACAACTCAAACAATTACAAATAGTTGATCCAGAAAGACATACCAATAGAATCATGACTCAAATGCAAAAAGATTTGCGGTTGAGTGTTGCCCCAAGGCATATAGAATGTTTTGATAACTCCAACATTCAAGGTACAAATCCTGTTTCGGCTTGTGTGGTTTTTAAAGATGGAAAACCAAGTAAAAAAGATTACCGACATTTTAACATCAAAACAGTTGAAGGCCCTAATGATTTTGCCTCGATGGAAGAGGTGGTTTACCGCAGATACAAACGACTTTTAGACGA
Organism: Flavobacterium branchiophilum NBRC 15030 = ATCC 35035; assembly: GCF_002217205.1. Classification (GTDB taxonomy): domain Bacteria; phylum Bacteroidota; class Bacteroidia; order Flavobacteriales; family Flavobacteriaceae; genus Flavobacterium; species Flavobacterium branchiophilum. Next base: position 5,994 of record NZ_MUGT01000040.1, read on the forward strand.
AAACGAACCTTTGCCACAACTGATCATCATTGATGGGGGCAAGGGGCAATTGTCATCGGCACTCAAAAGTATTGATGCCCTAGAGCTTCGTGGAAAAATTGCCATTATTGGAATAGCCAAACGGCTAGAAGAGTTGTTTTATCCTGGTGATAGCACCCCTTTGTATTTAGATAAAAAATCCGAAACCCTCAAAATCATTCAGTATTTGAGAAACGAGGCACACCGTTTTGGTATTACTTTTCACCGAGACAAGCGAAGTAAATCGGCACTCAATTCTTCATTAGAAAGTATTCCTGGCATTGGCGAAAAAACCATGGAAGCCCTCATCAAGCATTTTAAAAGCGTCAAAAGAATCAAAGAAGCCTCAGAAGCCGATATTGCAACCCTTGTTGGTGCCTCAAAAGCAGCAAAAATAGCCCAATTTTATGCCTCAAAGGAGGGTTGATTTTTTACAAAAATACAGTGCCAATTAATAAAACCACAATTAGCATACAAACAACCTGAATTTGTATCATCTTCTTCATAGATAAATGGTTCAATTTTGCACCATAATTTAAAATCAATAAAATGAAAAAAACAATTTTAATTACAGGTGCAAGTAGTGGTATTGGTAAAGAAACAGCTAACTTGTTTCATTCTAAAGGGTGGAATGTAATAGCAACCATGAGAAATCCTGAAAACGAAATAGCGTTGAAACAATTGGAAAATTGCTTAGTAACCAAGCTAGACGTGTTGGATGTTAGCTCTATTGAAAATGCTTTTGATGCAGCAATTCAAAAATTTGGAACTATTGATGTATTGCTCAATAATGCTGGGTATGGCGCTTATGGTCCTTTAGAAGCTTTTAGTAAAGAAAGAATTGAGAGACAATTCAACACCAATGTTTTGGGGCTCTTGGATGTTACAAAGGCAGTTTTGCCACATTTTAGAAAAAACAAAAATGGAATTATTATCAATATTTCATCAATTGGTGGCAAAATGACGTTTCCGTTGGGTTCGCTATATCATGGAACAAAATTTGCTGTAGAAGGAATATCCGAATCTTTGAATTTTGAAGTAGAACAATTTGGTGGACAAGTAAAAATTGTAGAGCCAGGTATGATTGCTACAGATTTTGCAGGAAGATCTTTTGATTTTACTAATGACGAAAGCATGTCAGAATATCAAAATATAGTTGGTACCTTGATGGGTGCAATGCCTGCTATGACTGAAAATGCGTCACCAGCAAGCTTGGTTGCTGAGGTGATTTTTGAAGCAGCAACCGATGGCAAAAAACAATTGAGATACACCGCTGGTGAGGATGCCAAAACACTTGTTGCAAACAGAAAAGAATATGATGATGCCACATTTATTGGAGGTATAAAAGCACAATTTGGAATATAAAAAATTAAAAATATGACTAGCAAAATATATGTTACTGCAAAATTTACAGTAAAAAAAGAAAAGTTGGATGAAGCAATCGCCTTGATGAAAAACCTTACTAGCACAACCACACAAACAGAAAAAGGTTGTGTTGCTTATTATTATTTACAGAGTATTACAAATTCTTGCGAATTTACTTCGTGTGAAATATGGGAAAATGAAAATGATGAAGCAAAACATTGGGAAACGGCTCATGTGCAAAATGCTTTGAAAGCACTACCCCATTTGTTGGAAACGCTTCCCGAAATTGTTAAATGGAAAGATTTGAACTAATAAAATAACGTTTGGTTATGAATGCGATTGAAAAATATTTTAATGGTGAAAAAGCCGAAAGTTTAGTTTTTATAATAATAGGAGTCCTTGCTTTGGCAATGGCTCTTTATTTTATATTTGTACTAAAAACTAGTTTTTGGAAAGGAGTTGCCATACCTTTTATTGCGGTTGCTTTACTCGAAATTCTTGTGGGATATATCGTTTTTACAAGAAGTCCAGAAGATGTAAATCGTGTGAAAACTTATGTTGAGAAAGACCCAAAAAGTGTTCAAACACAAGAAATACCTAGAATGGAACAAGTGATGCACAATTTTGTTGTTTTTAGATTTGTAGAAATTGCATTGATTGTTTTTGGAATTGTGTTGATGTATAGCACTAAGAATGACACCTTTTGGCGTGGATTGGGGCTAGGGCTTTTTTTGCAAGCTAGTATGGTCTTGAGTTTGGATTTCTTTGCCGAAAGACGAGGTCATGTGTATATCAATTATTTAAAACAAGAGAAGCAATAAATATGAAAGGATATATTCATCTTCAAAGTATAGCCGATTTGTACCAAATGTTTAATTTGGGTAAGGCTCAACATCCTTTGGTTGCTGTTTTAGATTTTAGTAAAGTAACCGAACATGTAGCACAAAATACCAAAATCACGACCGATTTTTATTCCATAATGTTCAAAAATTATTGTCAAAATCATATAAAATATGGACGAAAGCCAATAGATTTTCAGGACGGAAACTTGATTTGTATAGCTCCAAATCAAGTGATTGAAATAGATAATGAAGTAGAAGAAAAGGAAGATAAAATTGGGTGGGGGTTGTTTTTTCACCCAGACCTTATTCGTGCTACATCGCTCAACGAAAAAATAAAAGATTATACTTTTTTTGATTATGAAGTTTCAGAGGCACTCCATCTTTCTGATAAAGAAAAAAATATTTTGATAGAATGTATTCAGAAAATTCAAACCGAACAGCAAGAAAATATAGATGTTCATAGTAAGCAAATTATCGTTTCTACTATCGAATTATTGTTGAACTACTGTACTAGATTTTATGGCAGACAATGGATAACAAGAAGTGTATCAAACAAAAATGTAATTTCAGAAATAGAATCTATACTAAAATCCTATTTTGAAAATGAGGATATAAAAGAAATGGGCTTGCCTACAGTAAAGTATTTGGCAAATAAGGTACATTTATCGTCAAGCTATTTGAGTGATTTATTAAAAAAAGAAACGGGCAAAAACGCACAAGAGCACATTCATTTTTATCTAATTGAAAATGCAAAGAGTATGCTTTTGAATTCTGAAAAAAATATCAATGAAATAGCGTATCAATTGGGGTTTGAGTATCCGCAGTATTTCAATAGGCTTTTTAAGAAAAAAACAAGTACAACACCTATGGAATTCAGAAATTTAAACTAAAAAAACGTATAATAATTGTAAATTAAAAATTATTGAAAACATCAATTTATATTGCTTCAAATAATTTGCCTGGCAAAGGTCTTATTACACCTTTCATCTCCATATTGAGTAACAAACCTGAAATTTTGAAAATAGGAAAATCACATTCGAGAGCAATGATATCGAGAAGTTCTTTGCCGTTTTGAAGCAAAAAATCATACACTTTTTGTTCATCAGCTTCAAGCGAAACAAACAATTGTTTTTGAACGGGTTTGAGTTGTTTTTGGACATCCCAGTTTAAATTATATACCAAATCGGCGGCCGAGGTTAGTAGCGTGGCTTTTTGGGTTTTAATCAAGTCGTTGCAACCCTGACTAGATTTGTCTGAAATTCGGCCTGGTACTGCAAAAACATCTCTGTTATATTCCACGGCCAAGTTGGCCGTAATCAAAGACCCGCCCTTGGCCGCAGATTCGATAACAACGGTGGCTTCGCTCATGCCTGCCACAATTCGATTCCGACGAACAAAATTTTCTTTCTCAGGGTTTGAATTGCTCCAAAAATCTGTCAAAAAACCACCATTTTCTTCCATTTTTGCCACATATTTTTTGTGTGGTTTTGGATAAATTTGATTCAAACCATGTGCTAAAACGCCAATAGTTTGCAAACCTAAATCCATAGCTACTTGGTGGGCTACTATATCCACACCATAAGCAAAACCACTAACAATTACAGGATTTAAAGGGGCTAAATCTGTAATAAATTTTTTGCAAAATTCAGTTCCATAAGGAGTAATTTGCCGAGTGCCAACAATACTAATTAATTTTTGATGATTAAGATTCATTCGGCCAGTTCCAAACAGCAAAATAGGACCATCAAGACAATGTTTGAGGCGGTCTGGATATTCCAAACTTTGATAATTCAATACTTGTAACTTTTGATTTTGAATAAATTGAAGCTCGGTTTCGGCTTTAAAAAAAACAGATTTGTCTTTTAGGTTTTTTATCAAAATACTACCAACGCCTTCAATAGCAGTAAGTTGAGTGCTTTTTGCTTCAAATACTTGTTGTGCATTGCCACAATGAGAAAGTAATTTTTTTGCCATTACATCGCCAACACCTTCCACTTTTTGTAAAGCTAATAAGTAAAATAATTCTTGGTCTGTTAATTCCATATATTAATTTAGACTGTTTTTGAGTTGATAAAAATACAAAAATTGTTAATAAAAAATGTTAATAAATATTTTGTAAACAACTTTGATTGTGTAATTTTGTAACTATGAAGATAGAACAATCCATATCACAGCTATTATACCGTTACCAGTGCGTCATCGTTCCTGGTTTTGGTGCGTTTCTTACTGAAATTCAGTCTGCAAAAATACAAGAAAATTCTAATACATTTTTGCCTCCAAAGAAACAAATTTCATTCAATTCACAAATTGTGAGTAACGATGGTTTATTGGCAAATTATATTGCTCAAACAGAGAAGAGTACTTATGAAAATGCCATGATATTTATTGAATTTGAAGTAGATAATTGGTTGAAAAAACTTCAAAATAACGAAAGTGTTTTGTTTAAAAATGTTGGTGAAGTAGGTTTAAACGAAAACCGAAACATGATTTTCAAACCTTTTGATGAGGTAAATTATTTGGCAAGTTCTTTTGGATTGTCGCAATATGTAGCTCCTGTTGTTGAAAGGGTTATCGAAACAGTTCCTGATCAAGAAAATTCAGTTGAAGAAACACCATCAATCGCTAAAGTTTCTGAGCCAACAATTTCAAAACAATCTTATGGTCATTATTTTAAATATGCTGCCGTATTGGTTCTTGCATCAGGCATTGGTACTGTTGGTGGTATTAATATGTATGAGAAAAAAATAGCCCAACAAACATTTGATGTAGAGAATGCTGTACAGAAAAAAATTGAAAATAAAATCCAAACAGCCACTTTTTTTATAGATAATCCGATAACAGAAAGTGCTTTAGAAACAGCTGCTAAACCTTACTACCACATAATGGCTGGTTCTTTTAAAAACGATGAAAATGCTCAAAAAAAGTATAACCAATTGATTCAAGATGGTTATCAAGCAAAAGTATTGCCCGTAAACGAGCATGGATTAATTCCTGTTGTTTATGGTAGTTTTAGTTCTTATTCAGATGCTAAAACGGTTTTAAACGAAGTACAAAACAAAGAAAATCCAGAAGCTTGGATTTTAATTAAAGCATTATAAATAAAAAATCCCGATAAAAGTCGGGATTTTTTTTGAAATTAAATTGCATTTTATGAACCCAAAACATCCTTCAGAATCATTAACAGTTCTTACAGATTTGGTTTTGCCAAGCGAAACAAATCCTCTTAATAATCTTTTTGGTGGCGAGTTATTAGCCAGAATGGATAGGGCTGCCAGTATTGCTGCCCGCAGACACTCTCGTCGAATTACAGTTACAGCATCTGTAAACCATGTAGCATTTAACAAAGCGATACCTCTTGGTAGTGTTGTAACTGTCGAAGCCAAAGTATCTAGAAGTTTTAAGTCGTCTATGGAAATTTATATAGATGTTTGGACAGAAGATAGAGAATCAGGTCATCGAACAAAGGCCAATGAGGCTATTTATACTTTTGTTGCCGTAAACGAAATGGGCATCCCTGTAGAAGTGCCTCCTGTTGTGCCTCAAACAGTATTAGAACAACAACGCTATGATGCCGCTTTGCGTCGCAAACAGTTGAGTTTACTTTTAGCGGGTAAAATAAAACCTAGCGAAGCTACAGAATTAAAGGCATTATTTGTTTAAATACTAGCAAATAATCCAATAGTATTAAGATATAGTAAAGCAATAGATGTATATTTGGTATTATTCAAAATCAACTCAAAAAAAAGAGGGTCGCTTTTAAAAGCGACCCTCTTTTTTTTATTTAAAAATCAATAATAAGGTTGATTACCAAATTTTTACTCGTTTTTCTGGAGCAATATACAAAGCATCGCCTTCTTTTATTTGAAAAGCTTCATAAAACGAATCAACATTCAACAACGGTACGTAAGCTCTGTACATGCCAGGCGAATGTGGATCTGTTTTTAACCTGATTTTTAATAGCTTCGTCTCTCATTTTGCTTCTCCAAATGGTGCCCCACGAAATGAAAAAACGTTGTTCTGGCGTAAATCCATCAATCAAAGGCATGTTTTTTTGATCTTTTAAATACAATTTCAATCCATCATAAGCTGCATTTACACCACCTAAATCACCAATGTTTTCGCCCAAAGTAAATTTTCCATCTACACGAATACCTGGCAAAGGTTCCAACATGCTGTATTGATAGGCCAATGCACCTGTTAGGGCTTCAAATTTTTTACCATCTTCTTCTGTCCACCAATCTACTAAATTACCTTCGGCATTGTATCGGGCACCCGAATCATCAAAACCATGCGAAATTTCGTGGCCAATTACAGCACCAATACCACCATAATTAACGGCTTCGTCTGCTTTAAAATCATAAAAAGGAGGTTGCAAAATGGCTGCAGGAAAAACTATTTCGTTATAAGAAGGATTGTAATAGGCATTTACAACTTGTGGAGCCATTCCCCACTCGGTTTTGTCCACGGGTTTGGTTAGTTTTTTAATATCTTCTTGATACTCCCATTTTGATATATTAATCATGTTTTGAAAATAAGAGCCTCCCTCTGCCGGGTTTTGAATTGTCAAAGCCGAATAATCTTTCCATTTATCTGGATAACCTATTTTTATGGTCAGTTTATTTAGTTTTTCTACTGCTTTTTTCTTCGTATCTTGGCTCATCCACGATAAGTTTTGAATTCTATTTTCATAAGCCTTCATCACATTTTTTATCATCAATGCGGCTTTTGATTTGGCTTCGGCTGGAAATTTTTGCTCAACGTATAATTTGCCCAATGCTTCGCCAATGTTGCCATTTACGGTTTGTAAAGCCCTTTCATCTCTTGGTTTTTGCTTTACAGCGCCTGCTAGGGTTTTGCTATAAAAGTCCCAATTAGCCGTTTCAATATCTGTGGATAACGCATTGGCAGCATCATTTAGCAAGCTCCATTTCAAATAATTTTTCCAATCATCAACCTTGTTTTCGGCAAATATAGCTTGCAAGGCCTCTAAATATTTTGGTTGGGTAACAACTACCGTTTCGGTGTTTTTGAACCCAACAGTTTTTAGGTATAAGTCCCAATTGATGGCTGGAAATAATTTTTGAATGTCTGCTATCGACATAGGATTATACGATTTTCTGTCATCACGGGCTTCTACTCTATCAAAACGAGGTTTGGCCAATTGAATTTCAAAATCTAATATTTTTTGTGCATTGATTGCTGCTTTTTCGGGAGATTGACCAATAAATTGCATCATTCTTGTTAAATGTGCTACATATTTAACTCTTTTTTCTTTAGCATCTTTTTCTTCAGACACATAATACTCTCGGTCTGGCAATCCCAAACGGGCAGTACCAAGATATACTACATTTTTATTACTGTCTTTTGCATCAGATCCTACTCCAAATCCAAAAAATCCAATGCCTCCTGATGGCTCTAATTCCATCATTAATTTTTGTAAATCGGTAACGTTTTGAACGGCATCTATTTTAGTCAAATAGGGTTTTAATGGTAAAATACCCATTTTATTTCGGGCAACAGTATCTAATATTGATTTGAATAAATTAATGGCTTTTCCCTGATCGGTGTTGGATTTGTATCGACTGCTTTGACTTGCGGTTTTCAATATAGCCATAGCGTCTGCATCGGTTTTTTTGCGAAGTTCGTCAAAACTTCCCCATCGGCTTCTGTCTTTTGGAATCTCTGTATTGTCTAGCCACTTTCCATTTACAAATCTAAAAAAATCAGTGCCTGGTTTGACGTTTTTGTCCATCAGTTCAACCTTTATTCCTGGTTGTGCTTTTGAATTACCCGTTTGTGCTTCTACGGAATGTAATCCTAGTAAAAGCAAACTTGTTATAAATAAATTTTTTTTCATAAATTAATTGTTTGGTTTTGATTGTTTATAAATACGAACAATAAGTCTATTCAATTGTATATTTGTTTCAAAATTATTGTTTTTTTTTCTAAAATCTAAAAAAAAATGTTTTAAAATAAAAATTATTCAAATAATTAATACTTATGCTTGATTTTTTTAGGCTTGAACCAACAGATTTGTCATGAACTACACCCATTATCAAAATCAAAACAATTACACATCATACAAAAAATATTGTTTGATGGTATCTAAAAGTCGGGTTTCATAACTTTCCATGTCTTTCCAATGGTCGTATTTTGGTTTTACCTCGGTATCTATAAAAATTTTAGCTTCATCAAAGGATGGTAATTGATCTATCTGGGCTACAAAAGCGTTAAATGCAATAAAACTAGCATCAAAAAGGTATTGTACAAAACCAATTTTATCATTTAGCCCAAAACGAGTTGCTAAAGACGTTCTTGCAAGCGGCGTTGAGGTATTTTCAATGGTTTTAAAATCACTTTTGAACAAATGATCTGTTGGTTTTTCAATTCTTTCAAAAACAGGATCTGCATAATCAAGTTCTACAATTGTCGTTTTGTTTGTTGCTGCCTCTGTAGCAAGTGTAGGTGTTTTTTCAACTTCAAATATTTCCTCTTCTTGATGGTTTTCCTCTTCTTTTTGACTTTTCAAAGGCTCTTCGGTACTATTGTTTAAAACTTCTGTTGGTTTTTCAGAAGATGGGTTATCTATAATTGGATTTTTTTCTACATCAATTTGTTCTAATACTTTATCAACTTGTATTGGTGTCTTTTCGTTGGCATCTAGGTCCTTCAGATTTGTAGGGTTAGAGTCATTTTTAGATTCATCAACTATTTCAACTGGCACTTTTGATGGGCTCATCACAATTTCTGTTGATTCAAACTCTTTAATTTGCGGTGCATCTATAAAATGATCTTTTTCGGTTTGGATAGATTCCGTTTCAGCTAAAATAAGTGATTCTAATGTTTTTACAACAACTTCTTCAGCCTTTGTATCGGTATTTTGACTATAAATATGTTCTAATTTTTGAAAAATAGTCGAACTACCAATTGTAGGCACAACGTCATGAAAATGTTTTTCTACAAACATTAAAATCGAAATTTTTTCATACAATTTTAAACATTCTGCCTGTAACTGTGGCAATTCGGCATGGCCTTTGAGCCTTAAAATTTGGTGGGCAATGCTCATTAAGTCGGCTTCTAATTTTTTCTTCATAACTTTTAAAATTTAAGTAAATGGAACTAATAATTTTTGGTAAATTTGTTTGCGATACAAAGTAATACAAATAAATTAATTTTACAGTAAAAAAAATAAAAAATGTTTCTCGAAAATACAGTAAATCATAAAGAACAATTTGGATGGATAGAAGTGATATGTGGCTCAATGTTTTCGGGCAAAACCGAAGAATTAATTAGACGTTTGAAAAGAGCACAATTTGCAAAACAAAAAGTCGAAATTTTTAAACCCGCCATCGATACTCGATACGACAACGAGATGGTAGTATCACATGATAGCAACGAAATACGTTCGACACCCGTACCAGCAGCAGCAAATATTGCCATTTTAGCTCAAGGTTGCGATGTAGTGGGCATAGACGAAGCACAGTTTTTTGATGACGAAATTGTAAAAATTTGCAATGATTTGGCCAACAACGGTATTCGGGTAATCGTTGCGGGTTTGGATATGGATTTTAAAGGCAATCCATTTGGGCCTATGCCTGCCCTAATGGCTACTGCTGAATATGTTACAAAAGTGCATGCGGTGTGTACCAGAACAGGCAATTTGGCTCATTACAGTTTTAGAAAAAAAGCCAATGACAATTTAGTCATGCTTGGCGAAACGAATGAATATGAACCATTAAGTAGAGCCGCTTTTTTTAATGCAATGCCTTTAAAAAAACAAAAATAAATTCATATATGACAATGACTTTTTCTGAAATAATTCCTGTTATCAATGCTCATTTTGAAGGAGAAATTCCAAATATTTGTATCGATAATATTGTAATAGATAGTCGTTCGTTACAAAATGGAAGTCAAACGCTTTTTTTTGCTATTGTTGGTCCACATCACGATGCCCACCAATATATTGAAACCCTTATTTCAAAAGGGGTTACTTGTTTTGTTGTGTCTTATATTCCAAACGGACTTCAAAACAAAGCTCATTTTCTACTCGTGCAAAATACCTTGACAGCTTTACAACAATTTGCTGCTTTTTATCGCAATCAATACCATTTTCCTGTGGTTGGTATTACGGGCAGCAACGGAAAAACAATTGTAAAAGAATGGCTTAATTTTTTGCTAACACCAGATTATAATATCATCAGAAGTCCAAAAAGTTATAATTCGCAGGTTGGGGTGCCTTTGTCTGTATTGGCCATTAATGAAAATCACAATTTTGGTATTTTTGAAGCAGGTATTTCGACAGTTTTTGAAATGCAACATTTACAAAAAATCATAAACCCCAATATTGGTATTTTAACAAACATTGGCCCAGCCCACGACGAAGGTTTTGATCATAATTTGCAAAAAATTTGCGAAAAAATGGTGCTTTTCAAAAATGCAGAGGTCGTAATTTTTCAAAAAAACAAAGATGTTGAAGCTGCTTTGACCCAAAAAAATAAAAGCTTTACATGGAGTTTGACGGATAGACGGGCTAGTGTTTTTATCCAAAAAAACGACCTATTATACACTTTTTTTGATACAAATGATCAAAAAATGGGCCATTTGCAAATGCCATTTGCAGACGAAGCATCAATAGAAAATGTGATTTCTTGTATCATGCTGTTGTTGTATTTAAAATATGATTTTCAAACAATTCAAAAAAGAATCAGCCTTTTATTTCCATTAGAAATGAGGCTAACAGTTAAAAAAGGTATTGAAAATGCTACTTTAATTGATGATAGTTATAGTTCTGATTTTCAGTCTCTTAAAATTGCTTTGGATTTTATGGAAAATCATAAACAAGGCTTTCAAAAAACAGTAATTTTATCAGACATCTATCAAAGTGGTTTGCCCGAAAAAGAGTTGTATCTCAAAGTAGCTCAATTGCTTTCAGGAAATCAAATCACCCGATTGATTGGCATTGGCAAAACCATCGAAACCTTAAAACCATTGTTCAAACAAAGTGTGTTTTATGAAAGTACAGAAACCTTTTTGAGGGCTATCAAAGACATGCGTTTTCAAAATGAAACGATATTAATTAAAGGAGCCCGACGGTTTGAGTTTGAAAAAATTGTTGCAGCTTTAGAAGAGAAAACACATGAAACGGTATTGGAAATCAACTTAAATGCGATTAGTCATAATTTGAATTATTATAAAACTAAACTAAAACCTACTACCAAATTGATGGCCATGGTAAAAGCCTTTGGATATGGAAATGGTGGTTTTGAAATTGCTAAACTGCTCGAACACCACAAAGTTGATTATTTGGGTGTTGCTTTTGCCGATGAAGGTATTGCCTTAAAAAATGCGGGTATTAAACTACCAATTATGGTACTAAATCCTGAAAGTACCAGCTTTTTGAGCCTTATTCAATACGGATTAGAACCCGAAATTTATAGTTTTCGAGGATTACATTCTTTTTTAGAAATTGCCCGCCAACAACAGCTTTTGGATTATCCAATACATATCAAACTTGATACTGGAATGCACCGTTTGGGTTTTCAAGAACCCGATTTGACCTCATTAATTGCTATTTTGGAGGCCAATAATTCTGTAAAAGTGCAGAGTATTTTATCGCATTTAGCAACAAGCGATGATTTGGACAGTCGTCATTTTGCTCAATTTCAAATTCAGTTATTTGAAAAATGCTCGTCCATGATTATGCAAAAATTGAAAATACAGCCTATCAGACATGTATTAAACACCTCAGGTATTAGCAATTATACAGAAGCACAGTACGACATGGTGCGATTGGGAATTGGATTATATGGCATTTCAAATGATCCAAATGAACAACCCTTATTGGCACATGTTGGCACATTAAAATCTATTATTTCACAAATTAGAACAATTTATCCAGGTGAAAGTGTAGGGTATAGTCGCAAATTTAAGGCTCATAAGCCAACCACCATTGCAACGATTCCCATTGGTTATGCCGATGGAATTTCGAGACTTTGGGGCAATGGAGTGGGTTATGTAACCATCAACCAACAAAAAGCTAGTATTGTAGGCAGTATATGTATGGATATGCTTATGGTAGATATAACCGACATCAACTGTTTAGAAGGAGATAATGTGATTATCATCGGACAGGATCCAAGTGCCATATTGATGGCAAAAGTCTTGCAAACCATACCTTATGAAATTTTAACAAGTATCTCTCAACGGGTCAAACGGGTTTTTTATAGAGAATAAAGTGGCTAGAATACTATTTTGAAAATGGTTTTTTTGTATATTTGTCTATTATTATAGAATTGGAATGAAAACAATTACCTTATTTTCAGATTTAGATTTGACCAAAGAATATACTTTTTCGGATTATTTGCAGTGGCAATTTTCCGAAAGGGTAGAATTACTTAAAGGTTTTATCAAGCAAATGAGCCCTGCACCAAGTAGAAGACATCAAACGACATCGCAAAATTTGAATTTTAAAATTTATTCTTATTTCAATACTAAAAAATGCAGTGTATTTGTTGCCCCTTTCGACGTGCGTTTGCCAATTGCTTCTGCAAAAAAAGACACAACGGTAGTGCAACCCGACTTGTGCATTATTTGCGACGAAAGCAAACTAGACGATTATGGTTGCAACGGTGCACCCGATTTGATTGTTGAAATCGTTTCGCCTAACAACAGCAAATATGATGTAGATACCAAATTCAAGCTGTATCAAGAAGCAGGTGTTATGGAGTATTGGATTGTACAAACGGAGATGAAAACCGTGTTGGTGTACCGCCTGCAAAATGGCATTTATGTAGGCTCGAAACCTTTTGCCGAAGGCGAAATTATTGAAAGTCCGTTGTTTCCAGAAATGACAATTGCGGTGGATGAGGTTTTTTATAGAGTTTAAAATAAAAAAATATGGCAGTAATCACCCATTTTTCAGATTTAGATTTGTCCCAAGAATATACATTTTCGGATTATTTGCAATGGCAATTTACCGAAAGGGTAGAATTGCTCAAAGGTTTTATCAAAAAAATGAGCCCCGCACCAAGTAGAAAACATCAGTCGGTTTCATTTAACTTGACAATGTTGATTGGAGCTTTGTTCAAAAACAAAAGCTGTCGGGTATTTGCAGCCCCTTTCGACGTGCGTTTGCCAATTGCTTCCGCAAAAAAAGACGCAACGGTAGTGCAACCTGATTTGTGCATCATTTGCGACGAAAGCAAACTAGACGATTATGGTTGCAACGGTGCACCCGATTTGATTGTTGAAATCGTTTCGCCCAACAACAGCAAATATGATGTAGATACCAAATTCAAGCTGTATCAAGAAGCGGGTGTTATGGAATATTGGATTGTACAAACGGAGATGAAAACCGTGTTGGTGTACCGCCTGCAAAATGGCATTTATGTAGGCTCGAAACCTTATGCCGAAGGCGAAATTATTGAAAGTCCGTTGTTTCCAGAAATGACAATTGCGGTGGATGAGGT
>NZ_MUGT01000041.1:0-11957 GCF_002217205.1 Flavobacterium branchiophilum NBRC 15030 = ATCC 35035
TAAGTAACTCGATATTTTTTTACTTTTTAATTAATTGTTTTTTAATGGCTAATTCATATTTTTTGCTAACTTCGTTCCAATCTACTAAATTCCAAAAGGCAGCAATATATTCTGATTTTTTGTTTTGATATTTTAAATAATAAGCATGTTCCCACAAATCTATGGTCAATATTGGAATGCCTTTTGTTGTTGCATTATCCATCATTGGGTTGTCATTGTTAGAAGTTGAACAAATAGCTAATTTTCCGTTGGGTTTCAATACCAACCAAACCCATCCAGAACCTAATTTTGCGACAGATTCCTTTTGAAATTTAATTTTAAACGTATCAAAATTTATAAAATTTTTCTTTATATCATTTTCTAATTGTTCCGAAGGTGTACTGCCTTTTTTGGGTGTTAGAATAGACCAAAAAAACTCATGGTTATATACACCTCCAATATTATTTTTTACATTTTGTTTAACTTTAGAATAAGTACGTAAAATGTCTTCTTCTTTCAACACTTCAACGCCTGTATTTTGAGTAGCTGTATTTAAACTTTTTACATAACTTGTATAATGTTTTGAATAATGTAAATCCATAGTTTGATTGTCAAAAAAAGGCTCCAAAGCATTGGTTCCATAAGGCAATGGTTTGATTTCGAACCCCTTGAGTTGAGAAAATGCAACTTGAAAACAAGATAGTAGTAGGCTGTATGTAAATATATTTTTCATTTTTGCTTATTTTTATAAAAATTAAAAAATCAATATTTAAACTCTTCAGGTAAGTATTTTACCATTGCTTTTTGATACTTCTCACTCACTTCATACCAATCTATCACATTCCAAATAGCCTGTAAATAATCAGCTCTTTTGTTTTGATATTTCAAATAATAGGCATGTTCCCAAAGGTCGATAGCCAAAATGGGATGCCCTTTTTGAGGGGTGTTGTCCATCAATGGATTGTCTTGATTGGGTGTGGTAGAAATATCCAATTTACCCTCTTGATTGACAATCAACCAAGCCCATCCTGAACCAAAACGGGTGGTGGCAATTTTATTAAACTTGGATTTGAGCGAATCTATAGACTTGTATTTATCGGTAATGGCTTTTAGAAGCTCATTACTTGGTTTTGTATCTTTTTTTGGAGTAAGTATGGACCAAAAAAATTCATGATTGTAATGTCCGCCTGCATTGTTTCGAACCATATTGGTTTGCAAAGAAATTTGGCTTAACAAAGTTGCTAAGTCTAATTTTTCTGCAGCAGTACCTTTTATGGCTGCATTCAAATTTTTAATGTACGCTACATGATGCTTGCTATAATGAATTTCCATAGTAGTAGCATCAATAAAAGGTTCTAAATCTTGGAATGCAAAAGGTAATGGTTTTTGAGAAAACTGTGCTGCTACATTCATCACTAGAAAGAGCACACAAAAAAGCAAAGTAGATTTTTTCATTAAAAAATTATTTGAATCTAGTAATTGTTGATATTTAAACTTGTAAGATTGAAAATATTCCATATTTTAAATAATAAAATTTAAATTATAAATAAACATTTTATTTTAAAAACATAATATTTATTTACATTAAAAAAATAAATATTTATTATACAATGTCGCTTAGTTAAGACTTAATTGATTTTTCTTGCAACTTTGTCAAAATTCAAAACTTTAATGATGATATTGTTCCAATGATTATTGTTTTAAGTTTAACTAAACGACATTAAATAATTATATGTAAATTTATTTTATATAAAATAATTAATTAATAATAATTTTAGCACTTTGTGAAGAACCGTTATCTAAATCAATTTTTAAAATATAAATACCTTTAGAAAAAGTAACATCCGTGTTAGTTTTATTTAAATTTAGATTAGAAATCATTTTAACGGATCTTCCCATAATGTCAAAAATTTGAAAATTAACGATTTTATGTTTTGAAGAATCTAAGTATAACTTATCATTAGACAAATAAAATTTTACATTATTTTCAATATTATGGTTGTTAAATGCAGTATCCAAGGTTTGACATGACAATAAATTAAAATAATTACAATATGAATTTCCAAATTCATCAGCAACACTACAATTGTTTGTTGCATCCCAATTAATAGACCAAGTCATAACCCCTCTTAAATTTGGTAAAGTACCATTCTGTAAAGTATATGAACGGCCTGTATAATCAGTACCATTAATCATGTAATTTAAAGCTTTTATGGTTTCATTTGGATTAATATATCCACCAGCTGGTGCAGCTGCATTACAAGCTGGTATTCCTACTAATAATTTTGAAGCAGGTATCGATGGGAAATGAAAACCAGTATTACCAACATTAAATCCAGTAGCTAACATATCAGTCATAGATACTAAAAAATCAGGTGTTCCTTGACTATATGCAGTTCCATTTAATGCACTTACAGACCCAGTATTATACAATTGAACAGCTATTAGATCCAATTCGTCTTTTAAATTATATAAAACAGGAAGAAAAGCACCAGCAATTCCACTATAAGTAGAGTGTCCTACTTGTACATAAAATGTTTCAGGAGCACAAGTTAATATAAATTGATTACCATAAAACTGTTTTATTTCTTTAAATGCATCAACAACATTTTTTAATTTTGGATAACTAGAAATATTTGCGTATGAAAAATTAGACAAATTACCCGCTCCAAAATTCATTGAGCCACCTTCAAAGTCCAAGTCTAATCCATCAAAACCATACTGATCAATAATTGATTTAATACCATTTACAAAAGTTTGTTTTTGAGCTATTGTATTTAACTCTACATGCCCATTTTGCCCTCCAATCGAAACAATAACAGGTATTCCTTGTTCTTTTAAGATACTGATATCGTTTTTTAATTTAATAGGATCAAACACACCATTTGTAAGGTATTTTGTTGTTTCAATAGTTAATTGCGGCGTGTATCCATCTCCATTAACAGTTTCTATAAAAGAATAAACAACTAAATTAAATTTTTTATCTTTTATTTGATTAAAATATAAAAAAGGAGCACTGCTGTTATCCCAAGAATGAGCATATCCCATTATTATTTTTCCAGAAGGTAAAGGGGTAAAAGATGAATTGATTACATTAATATTTCCATTAAATATTGAACTAGCATTTGAATTATCAAGAGCTGTTACTACAAATGAATAGTTACCATATTGTGTTGGAGTAAATGTAAATGAATATTCATTATTACCTATAGATGTCATATTAACTTCTACTCCTTGATTAAGAGCTAATTTAACTGAAGTTATAGTTCCATCAGTATCAATGGCTTTAACTTTAATTAAAATAGGTTGAAATCCTGACGCCTGATTTATTGTTGAATTTGTTGGTGATATTAAAGTAATAGTAGGCGAAACATTAGGACAATTAGCACCTTGACAATTAAGTGTAACATTTATAGTTTGACTATAAGTCATTCCATTTGAGGCTACTACATTGGCAATAATTGGAAAAGTTGTACCAAACAAATTTAAATTAGGTGTGTAATTTATTGAATAATTATTCCCTATAACATTTGATAAATAATTTTGACCAGCTATTGTATATGTTACAGATGTAATAGTTGTACCGTCATTGATTAACATTGTTGCAGTTGAATTAATATCGAATGAACTTCCATTATTAATTGAAATTACATTATTGTTAATAGGATTTACAAAACTAAAATTTATTGCCTGTTGTTGTGTATTAAAATTAAATTGCGATGGTGTACTTGGTATTTGAGTACTACCATATTGTGTTGGGTAATAATTAGTATTATTATTTTCCCAAGTGTTTAGTTTTAAAGACGAAAATACAGTATATCCAATTAGAGATGAATTTTCAAATTTATAAAATCCAGTAACATCAGTGGTTGCGGCTAATTCAACATATGGAGCTATATTACTAGTCCATGGCAATACAAGCTTTACAATTGCATTTTGTATTGGTGTAGATCCATTTTTTACATATCCAGATATTAAAAAGTTATTTGCTATAAAATCCTGTTGTTTATTGCCGTCTAAATTATCAAATGTTTTATTTACTGGCGAAAAAACTAAATTTTGAAAACTTGGTGTAAGCGTATAATTAGAACCAGCTTCAAGATTCATAATATTATAATTCCCTGATATATCTGTAGTTAAATTATTTGAATAACCCAAATTGGATGTAATATTAATGGTAGCTCCAGAAATACCATTAGCACCATTTTTAACTATTCCATTAATATTATATACTAGAGGTGTGCCTATAATTAAAGTATTCAATAAATTACTTGATAAATTATTTATATGTGTTGGTTGAAATGTATAATTTGGCTTTACAGCGGTAAAGTAATAATCATAACCACTTAATAATGAATTAAATAAAAAGTTACCATCTTGCGAATTTTGAGTATCTAAAATATTTCCACTAACATCTTTAACTTGAATAGTACTATTTTGTATTAAAGTCCCTGAAGCCTTTTTAACAGATCCAGAAACAGAATTTATTTGACTACTTGTTTTAACATCATATGTTTTATTATTAATTAATTCTCCATTTAATATTGTAATTATTGATGGTAAAAAAAACATGCCCATTTTTGTGTAATTAATGGTATATGCAATAAAGGGGGAAATATTTGAAAACACAACTCGACCATCCGTATCGCTTACTAAAGATAATGTAGTACCATCACTAACTTTTGTTAATGTAACCGAAACACCCTGAAGTGGGATGTTTGAAATGTTACTAAATTTTATTGTTACACTTACAGGATTTGATGCAAACGTAGTATTAATCTGCTCTAACAATGGACTTGTTGTTCTTTCATCTTGAGATAACTCCCAAATCATCCCTCCAGCTAAATCTTTAGCTAATATAAATTTTACTTTTTCGTCAATTGATTGTTTATCTTCGAATGATATAAATTTATGCTCATTCTGATTATATAAATAAGGTACTTTACAAATATTATCCCAATATTTAGCCCACCCTAAATTTATAGCTTGAGTTTTAAGAGCACCGTTTGCTTCTAATAAATGATGTGGTACACTTCCTATATTACCTCCTAAATCACAATATTCTATCGCCCCCGTTTGTTCACATGTGTAAGTATCCCAAGTTCCTTTTGGACCTTGTAAATAATTAGAACACCCTAAAGGATATACTCTTGGTGCAGCTAAATACAAACCCGGAAGCGTTGGATTTGATGGATTTGCTGTAGATACACCTTCAAATATTTTTCCATAAAACGGTATTCCCATAATTAACTTTGAAGCGGGAATTCCAATATTGGTTAAATATATATTGGTTAAATTTTCTAATGATTGTACTTTACTTGAAACTGTATTATGCAATGGGTCATTCAAATTATTACTACCATACAAAGGAGCGTTATAACATGTCTTATCATTCCAATTACCCCCAAAGTCATACCCAAAAAATGTTAAATAATCAGTATAACTGGTTAAATCTTCAGTCATTCCAAAGAGAACTTTATTATTTGGACCAATATATTGATTTGCAACATCATTAACATTATTACCTAAAGCCGCTGTTATTAATTTTGAAGGCATTGCTTGTTTCATTGCTTTTAATAAATATACTAAATTTTTATTATCGTCAATTGTATGTGGTTGAGCAGGTCTTACAGTCCCCGCAACTTGTTCTATTCCATCTATTCCTCCAATCACAGGATATTCCCAATCAATATCAAATCCATCAATCCATGGATATTGTGTAATCATTTGAGACATACTATTTGCTAATGCAGTCCTAGCAATTGGAGATGCAGCAATAGCAGGGAAATCTTGAGAGGCTGTCCACCCTCCTAATGAAATTATTATTTTTAGATGTGGATATAATTCTTTAAGCTTCTTTAAATCTGCAAAATTTCCTTTATATGGAGCATCCCAAGCATGATTTCCTTCGTTGTGTTCAAAATCAGCATAAGTATCTAACGATTTTAATTTTGTCTGTTGGGGCAAAGAAGGATTATAATCTGTCCCGAAAAAAGCATAATGTAAATGCGTAATTTTATTTGCCTTTATATTCCAAACATTAAAATCTCTTCCGTATATAGCCCATTGGGCATAATATCCTACAACCTTTTTTGAATGTTGGGGCTGAGCAAATGTATTGAGAATACATAAAAATAATAAAATAAGTGATAGTTTTTTTTTCATAATTAATTGTTTAAATTTAAATAAATAGTTTATTCCGAAACAATTTGAAATTTTTAGAATAAATAAATTGCGCTTTCATTATAAAGAATACAATAAAAGTGCATTAAATATATTTATAAAAAATTTATGCCTTTTAATTTATCTTTAATTGTATATATCAACCCTGTCAAAGTTTTAAACTTTGACGAGGTTGAAGTGAGATTATTACAATATTATGAAAAACTAAACGACATTGGTATAATAATGATAATTAATACCATATTTATATTCATATTGCATAATATTTTTATCTCAGAAATTGAAAAAATCAGTTAATTAGCTGGATAACCTGCTTGATACCATGTAATTATAGCATTAACTTGGGCTTGTGTTAGGTTGCCATAATTGGCAGTAGCCATACCAGCTCCAAAAACACTTGTCTGGGTATATATTTTGCCAATATTGGCTTTGATACTGGTTTCGTAATTGGCAGGGTTATAATACCATTTATTTACTGCTACGCCACCTGCTCCATGACAGGCAACACATTTGTCCAAAATTGGTTTGATTGTAGTATTTGTAAATTCAGTAACTACAACAGGGGCTACTGGCGTTGTTGGAACAACTGCGGGAGTAGCATCGTCTTTTGAACATGATAACATCATGACAGCAAGACTCGTAAAAAAGATTTTATATTTCATATTGTTTTAAATAAAGAGTTTACAAAAAAAATTGCTATTAGTTTCTTAAATCTGGCCACCAAGCACCACCGTCACAAACAAATGTGATAAAATTAAATCGATTTGATTCGCCACTTATGGACAATGTAGTACCATTAAAAGACATCCCAGTAGGAAATGGAGAACCAGTTGACATAGCATTACTTAAACCATTTGTAAAAGTGATATTTGCACCACCCCCATATATATAAAATTTTAATTCTTTTCCAGCCCAAACACTAGCAGCGTTTGGCAAAGTAATACTAGCAGATTGATCTACAAAATAGATATCTTTTACGGTATTTAAATTTAAAGTACGCATATCTAAACTTGAATTAATAGCTAAACCAGCAGTAGATAAAACCAAAGTTTTAGAAACAACACCAAGGGTTCCGTCTTGTTTTGCCACTACCGTATGAGGGAAATTAACAGCATTGCTTCCATCTATTAAATTGCCCACTTGCATAGACCTATCGTCATTAAATTTCATAAAAAGAGGTGATGTACTTAAAAAACCAGCATTACTTACCCGACTTATAAATTCTAATACAGCACCATTGGCAGACTTTTTCACTTGAAATGTAGCATCTTGTTGAAAACCCGCTCCTGTATGTGAATTAAAAGTTATGGCTCCAAGTGAGTCTCCGTTTACAGCTGCAGTAGGGGCTGCTAGCGTTCCTCTACTTCTCAAGAAATTAAAAGCATTAAATTGACTACCAGTATTACTCGCATAAGTAGAATAAATATCTGAAAAATTTGTATCTTGACCTTGAAAGTGTATATCGCCCAAACGGGTTCTTAAAATTTCGGTTGCTGGCATGCTGCTAGCAGAAAAATCGCCTAATGCCATTTTTCCATTCAAATAAACAATTGAAGTATTATCAGTAGCTGTGTTTGATGTATTTTGTATATTAAAAGGATTGGATCTACTCCAAGTAGGCACTGTTCCAGCTCCAGCCGATGTTAGTACTTGGCCTGAAGTTCCCGCTGTATTATTTGGCATTAAAGCGCCAGAAAAACGGATATTGCCTGTAACGTGCAGTTTTTCTGTGGGAGCAGTATTATTGATACCCACATTTCCACCATCTAAAATCCTCATGTATTCATTTCCACGAATTTGCATCATAATATGCTCTGTCCCAACGGTTGCTCCCCCATCTGCATTGGCATTGATTACAAAATCGGCCCAGTTGGCCAACTTTGGCCCTTTTAATAAAAGACTGGCTGTGCTATCTCCTGCAATACTCAATCCGTTCCCAGTTCCTAAAGTAAGGGTTCTAAAATTTCCTGTTACTCCTGAAACAGTTGTTAAACCACCTGCTAAAGTACCGTCGGCGGTGTAAATATTGGTAGAAGCCGTTGGTGTAGTCCATGTTGGTACAGCTCCCGCACCAGCCGATGTCAATACCTGACCTGAAGTTCCCGCAGTATTATTTGGCATTAAAGCGCCAGAAAAACGAATATTACCTGTAACGTCCAGTTTTTCTGTTGGTGCTGAATTGGCAACACCCAAATTTCCAGATGTAGGATTGATTACAATATTTCCCGAGGTATTTTCTAAAGCAGTTAAACTACCCCCAGAAGTAACAGGTCTTACAATAAAGTTACTTCCACCATGTTCCAATTTTAACGATCGAGTAGTACCCGAAACGGTTGCCAATACAGAACCGACAACGTCTAATTCAACGCCTGGAGTAGCAGTTCCTATACCCACTCTGTTATTTACAGCATCAATATTTAAAGTAGTACCATCTACTGTAAAATGACTTGTTCCTGTTGTAGCTGTAGAATTAAAAGCTAAAGTATTGGTACCTTGTGTTACTATTCTGTTACCAGCCAATGTGCCATCGGCTGTATAAATATTAGAACTTACAGGTGTTGTCCATGTTGGTACTACTCCCGCTCCAGCCGATGTCAGTACTTGACCTGTGGTTCCTGCAGTATTATTTGGCATTAAAGCACCAGAAAATCTAACATTTCCTATAACGTCCAGTTTTTCTGTTGGTGCTGTATTGTCAATACCAACATTACCAGAACTTTTGATTACCATTCTTGATGCAAAGTTAGTAGCATTTCTTGTAAAGAATGATAAACCCGCATAATGATTAGTACCGTCTCTATCTATTCCAATAATAGAAGCACCTGTAGGATCTGTTGAAATGGTACTTGATACAAAATCGATTGAACCACTTTCAGTATTTGTCCCATTAGCATTACCTATTACAATGTTTCTTGCCGTACTCTGACCACAAGCAGGACCACAATTATTTATGATAAAAGAACCTAAATTGGTTGTTACTCCCGCAGATTGTGTTACAAATAATTTTGCCAAAGGTGTACTACTCCCAATACCAACTCTTGAATTAAGAGCATCTACAGAAAAAGTTGCCCCACCAACACTAAAACCATTAACCACACTTGATGTAAAAGCCAAAGTATTGGCACCTTGGGTTACTATTCTGTTACCAGCCAATGTGCCATCGTTTGTATAAATATTGGTATCTTTCAATTCTACCCAAATAGCACCGTTCCAAAACCAAATTGTATTGGTGTTGGTATCAAATACTTGCATGCCTTTTTCTAAAACGTCTGGTGTAACTAGCAATGTTGTACCTAATGTATTGCGTTCTGTTGTGGTTAATCTGGGCATCAAAATTCCTTTTGTTGTCGAACGAATGTCCAACATGGCATTATCGTTTGGAGCGGTTGTCCCTATTCCAACTTGTGAAAACATCGTAGCACTACCAGTTAGTAAGGCTAGACAAATTAATCTTTTTTTCATTTTTTTTGTAATTAATTATTAAGAAAATATTTTTTAATCAAACTTTAAAAATTCATAACTGTAGGCGGAGGTCTTGCAAAAAATGAATTTATTAAACTATTTAACTTACAAAATATTAAATAATACATAATAGAGTTTATCTTTTTTCTAGAAAGAATGAATGCCATTACCACGATAGTGGTAAGTAGGGTAAATGTGGGCTTTATTTTTATGAAGCTTGATTTATAAACATTATTAGGTATTGTGCCAATTCTAAAAGACCATTGAACCATTACATGTCGTGCTGGAATACTTGCAAATAGCAGGAATTTATTGATCAGGTTTTTCTTTATAGCCTTTGAAGTGTTATCTAAGCTTAATTTCGTTTTGGCTTTTAAAACGTGATGCTTTATGCTAATGACTTTGCTTTTTGGAATAAATGGCAACTGCTTTTAAATTCGTAGTAATTGTAGTGTTTTTAACAACATATACAACCCCACAAACCTCTTTATTAGCACTATACAACAATTCTTGCCCTATACAGGCATTGATACCCATTAGAGTAATAACAAAATAAAGAAATACTATTTTAAGAAAAGTTTTCAAAGTAAGTACAAGTTTTATATAAATGGCAATAAACTGAAATTATACTATCCATTTTTGTTCAATATTGATTTAAAATGGGGTTGTACCAGCACGGTCAAAATTATAGACTTCTTGTCCTTTTAAAATTTATTCAAACACACTATAAGTACATAGTGCATTATAAAACCTCAACAATAAATATAAAGTACAAAATAACAACACATTATAAAAATTAAAAACCAACACAATTCAAACTTGTACAATCAAAAAATGTAGGTAGTGTGTACTCCATGTGAAATATGTTTTAAAATAAATATGTTTTTGACTTTGTTTTTGACTTAAAAAATGCGACTTTTTGATGTTTTTAGCTTTCAAACTAATAAAATTGCTTCCGTTGATTATATATTTATATTTATATTTGTTTTTGCATCAAGAATTGATATGATTCTTGTTCATTCTACCTTTATCACTAGTATTATTTTTTTTATACAAAAACATATTCAATCTTTTTAAAAATAAATTAAAAACAATACCTTAAAAGATGCACAATATATACTAGGCAAATCAACATCAAACTATTTTATTTTATCTACTGATTATCAACAACTTAATATTACAAATTGTAAAAAATTGGCTTTCAAAGTAGTGAAATTAAAATGAGGTTGTATATAATATGTATGCCTATTTAACATATTGTGTATTTTATATGTAAATGATTTAGATATTTAAACACCTTTATTCTAATAATATAAAGTACATTTGCCACACCTCAACAAACAAACTATACAATGACATTTCACTTTTCTAAATTATTCGAGCAAAACATTTTAGCTTCAGATAAAGAAATTCAAAAAGCACATTTAATATTGATCAATAAATTTCTTATCTGCTTAAGTCTTTCATTATTTACTATTTTTGCAGTAAGTTTTAATCTCAATCCATATAATTACCCAATGTATATTGGCGATTTAACCCTATCATTTTTCTTTTTTATTCAAATATTTTTAAGATGGGTACTGATAAAATGGGCTAAAGTTGCTTCATTTATATTGGTAACCATTTTTGTGTCCTATAATGTTATCCGATTTGGCTACATTTATAACACTTCCTTATTTTTTATTCCCATTTTTACAAGCCTTCCCATTTTTTTTTCTGTTCAAAATGATAAAAATATCTATATTTTCATGATATTTTTTATCTTTTTAAATCTTTTAACATCAATTTATTTATCTAAATATTATGCAATTACTATAGATGTCGACTTTGGTTTTATGCTTTTTAGCTTATTGGCAATAATTACCGTTTTGTTTAGTTTGGGTTTTTTATATGAAAAAATCAACATCAATTTAAAATATACTTATAAAAATATCGAAAAGAAAATAACTAAATCTAAAATAATGGAAGAAAAGGATTATAAAAAATTAATTCATGCGGCACAAAACGATGAAGCTTTTTTTCAAATCCAATTTGAAAATTATTACCCCATATTGACGGAAAACCTCAATAATTTTTCCCCAAAATTATCTCCCAACGAAAAAAAGTTTTGTTTTTTGTTATTCATGAAATTTTCAACTAAAGAACTAGCAACAATATTAAATCTGTCTGTTCGCAGCACACAAACTAAGAAATACAATTTAAGAAAAAAACTCAACCTTGATGCAGAAGTAGAATTGTATGACTATATTCAAAACATGAATCAATAACAATATAATTATCGTTATTCATACCAAATACGCCTATAAAATAGTCTAATCTATTGGTTCTTTTTT
>NZ_MUGT01000041.1:12011-45644 GCF_002217205.1 Flavobacterium branchiophilum NBRC 15030 = ATCC 35035
ACTATTTTATAAATATATTGGGTATTAAATATGATTTAATAAAAAAGGCTGCCTCATCATTTTTAGGCAGCCTTTTTTTATTTTTTCACTATTGTATTAATTTCCAAAACTATACCGCAATGTAAAACCAGATCTAATATTTGTCATAGGAAATGCAGTAGAAATTACCGCTTTTGTAAAAGTATGATCATAAAAGAAAATAGCCGTCAGGTAACGACTAAAAGCATAATCGGCAGTTAATTTGATAGACATTAATTTTTGTCCACCAGCAAGCAAATTATTATTATAATCCAATTGCCTTACAATTGTTTTGGTATCACGCAACGAAAAATCGGCTTTGATATTGATGTCGCTTTTGATAATTCCTTGTGCATTATCAGCAAATTTAGAGCTTAAAGCTACATCTTTGATGCGATAGCCTACGCCAAATACATAATCAAACCCTCGTACTTCTGTAAGCAAGCTGTTGTCAAAACTCAAGGACAAGGCACGGTCTTTTTTCATTTCGGCTAAAATTTTAAATCCGTTTTTGGTTTCAAAATCTACTCGCATAAGTGGGTTAAATTGTTCTACCAAATTTACGTTTGAAATACTCGTCTTACTAAAAAAATTATCACTTTTGTCAGTGCCATTAGGATTTTGACTGTATTCTAAATTAGACCTGAAATTGTTTATCGTATAGGATGATTTGTAAGCATGTTGAATAGAAAATCGTTTAAAATGCTCTTTAAAATATTTGTATCGCATCAAGCCATTATATTTAACATTCCAGTTGGGCAAAGGAATATTCTTGAAAGGATTAAACGATATTTTAGCCGCTTCTGTTCCAATTCCTGCACTTGTAAAACCCGTATAGGCAGCCAAAAATGCAGGCAATAACACGTCTTGACTGTTTTTGCCAAATCCTACAGGGTAACCATCTGCTTGGGTTGGAAACAATGGAGATCCATAATGAGACGTGGCCAGTCTGTTTGCTACAATCAATCGATTGTGCTTGAAATCATTAAAAACCGACGAAAAAATTTCGTCACTTGCCTTAAACGATGTTTTGAGCATGACTGTCGAAATGGCAAAATTTCCAGTCATGTAAGGCGATCGGGCATTGTACTGACCATTTACAATATCATATTGTTCCGAATGGTTTTCGGCATAAATCCTATCGGCATTGATGTCTATTTTAAAATCAGGAAACAAATCAATGTTGGCAGTAACTTTCAAATTTTTGGTAGTTACTTGTGTAAAGTTTTGGTTAAAATTCGGATAATTAGTCAGCCAACCATTTTGTGCCGCAGCAAATCTAACTTCGTCCTGAAGTCCAAAAACAAATCCCATACTTGGCCTTGAAGAGCCCAAAAATCCGATGCTCGGCAAATAGCCAGGCAATACAGTACCACTGTTTTGGGTATAATCGACCTTGATATTTTTGACACTTGTCAAGACACCAATTAATCCGTCTAAAAATACATTAGTATCTTTTGCTGGAACTACATTGGTATTTACAATTTTTTCACCGGGTTTGGGCGGTGCTTTTGGCGTAGGGTTAGGTTTTGGTGCTTTCTTTTGTTTTGTCAAGCCAATATATTTATAAAAAGTATCCATATTAAAATCGACATTCAACTTATGTGCGGCCGAATTTTGTATGGTATTTCCTAAATTATACACCTGTCCATCTGCTGCTTCAAATGAAGCCATCGCATCTGAAGCCCGTTGCCAAGAGTAAGTACCCGTATAAGTATAACTCGATTTGATAAAGGCTAAAAACGGAATTTTATTTAAAGGCAATTCATAATTTACCGTCAATTGTTGGTTGTGTTGATTAGGGTCGCCAATGTTCCAATAATCTGTCCAAATGGTATTATTAGGGTCGGCAATTTTATTTTCATCTAAAAAATTCCTTACAATATTATTTGAAGACGCTGTAAAATTTAGTTTCAATGCTTTAGTAAGGTTATAATTAAAACCATATTGGTAGTTAAAAGTATAATTTCGTCTATACAACGGATCCAAACCTATACCGTTTACATCTACTTGTCGAAACTGTTGTTTGTTGTATTGTCTTAAAATATTGGAACTGAAATTGATATTTGAAGGCAAATAATTGAAATTAAAATCTTGTAATAGTTTCAAATAAGAGCTTTTAAGCATTTTTACTTTCTTAAATGGCTCTATGGCTTTGGGTTGAAAGGTATAACTGTAATCCACAGTTGTTTTAACCTGTTGATTGACAAGGCTTTCTATTTCATAATCATGGTGTTCGGTTTGGTTATAAGAATACGAAAGGGTCAGGTTTTCAAAATCATAAACATGTGGTTTTGATTTTTCGCCCTTTTCTTTTTTTACACCTATAAAATTAATGCTTTTTCGTTTGGTATAATCTATAGCACGGTTCAACAAATTATTTTTTTCGTTTGCATCTGCGGTTATGTCTATCAATTGTTTAAGTTCGATATCTTGATTAAATGGGTCAAACTTTGGTGTTATGAATTGTTCACCAACGGCATAATTGAACGGCAAATTGACTTTCCATTTTTTGGGCAACAATTTTCCGATATTGATATTGGTAACTATATCATAAAGTTTCAAATCTTCTCTACTTCTTTCGTTTGTAGATTGTTCCAAAGCACCAAATCCAATAGTACTCATTTTACCTGTTGCCGATAATGTTGCCAAGTCTGCAAAATTGGTATCCAACGAGGCTATTGCGGCCATACCGCCTTTGTTGTCTATGCCTGCCAATCGCAATTCGTTAAACCACACTTCGCCTTTGATGCTTTTGGCATTCAAAATAGGGTTGTTTTTAGTATTATTTTTGATTCCGACCATCAAATTTCGAACTTCACCAAAGTTTGGATTTCCTTTGATTCCTATTTTCAACAAATTTGGTTTTCCAGCATTGGCGGGGGCTAATTCGGCTTCGCTTAAATATTTTATCCCATCTACATCGGCTGTAAGGCTGTTGCCCATGGCCAAAACTTTTATTTTTGTTAATAATGCCAAATTCAAATCTATTTGATTGTCTTCTGGCCAAATTTCTTCTGCACTTCGGGCTGCTGGTGCAGTAACTTTTAAAGGAATTTCAATTTGATAATAATTTTGAGTAAAATCATTTCCAAATCGGATGAATCCAATCATTTCATCGTTTTTCAATTCAGGTTCGCCTTTGA
Organism: Flavobacterium branchiophilum NBRC 15030 = ATCC 35035; assembly: GCF_002217205.1. GTDB lineage: Bacteria > Bacteroidota > Bacteroidia > Flavobacteriales > Flavobacteriaceae > Flavobacterium > Flavobacterium branchiophilum. Next base: position 15,176 of record NZ_MUGT01000041.1, read on the forward strand.
TACTTTCGGCATGTAAAAACATTTTGAGATTTTTATACTGACGCATATCAACACTTACATTTTTAAAAACCCCTCTCAAATCCCCAGCTTCTAAACCATCTGTTCCCGCTACTTTTAATGACAATGCTTTTTCATTTTGTCTAATGATAGAATTGTTGTTATATACTTGTTCTCTTACAACACCTGGTGGCGACACATAAGGAATAGGTGTTCTGTTTGAGTTTTCAATAATATCTACACCCAAAACATCCAATGCCGTGTTATCATCTACCAAATTGTTGTCTGTGGCATCCATCGAATTGGTGTAGCGTCGCCACTCGCCCCTACTCAAATCGAGTGTTCCAAAACGCATGGTTACTGGCTGAGAAAATCCAGTCATAAACATTCTCATAAATCGAATGGATCTAAAATCTGAAATTCCACCAATAATTCGTTCTGGATTTACTATCGGTATTTTATATTGTACCCAATGGGTTTTGGTTATATTACCATTATTTAAAGTAATGTCTATTTCTTTTTCATCCACTACATACTTGTTGCCTACATGCATTTTAGTTGGATCAATGTCTATACTGTATTCATAGTAAGCATTGATTGTATTCATGGTATTGTCTCGATTAAGGTCTTCTACATCGGGCAATGTTGCACTTCCTCTATCGGTGTTACTTACCGTAACAGGCGAGTTGCCTTGTGGATTATTGTATTTTTTGTATCGATCCAAAACCGTTCCAGTGGCACTTAAAAAAAACTGATAATTATCGCCTGCAGGGTCTGGGCCAGTATTATTATATATTGCAGCCTCTTCGGTATCTGTCAATCCATCTAACCCTACATCCTGGCTTTCGCGGTTGACATCTATGGCGTCAAATGCATAAATCAATGATTGCGACGCTGGAACTTTTCCCCAAATTGATGTGCTTGTTGGCGAAGTATTGGCATTGGGCGTTGGTAACCCATTTTCATATTGTTTTTTCCCATCTTGCAATATATCTTCCGATATTTCTCCTAAATTAAAAAACAATTTACCTTTGTTGGTTACCGGATTTTCCTCCGTTGGGTTAGCTGTATCTACAAATGGATCCATTACCCAAAATTGAATGTATTCTACATTAGCTTGTTCAAAATTGGTGGTATTGATTGCACGTGTTAAACCTCCAAAATTATTTTGAAATGGCGATGTAGCAAAATTGGGGTTAGCATTATAGGGGCCTTTTTCGTTTGGATAATAACTCAAATCAAATGTACTAATTACCGTAGTTTGTCCTGCAACCAAATCTCTATCAGGAAACAATTCGCTGTTGTAAATTCGTCTGGTTTTGTTCAAATTCAAATTGGTTCCTGCTTGCGTTTCTATATAAAAAGTAGGGTCGATGGTGTACCAATTGATTAAAGCTCTTTTAAAACCATAATCAATATTGGTTGAACTCGCTCCAAAATCAGGAAATCCTTGCGTACCATCAAAAATGGGGGTACTAGACATGCTCCAAGACATGGACGCTTTCATGTCTATAGTACTTTGATTGCCTTCAAAATCATCTACATAAATGGTAGATTCTCCATTTACTTTATCTGTATTGGGGGTGTCTGGTTTTAAAAAGGCAACTTCTCCTTTAAAGCTCAAATTAGATTTTACATCAGTATCCATATTGGGCAATTGGTTTACAAGCCTTGTAAACAAAGGCACTTCTGTGGTATAGCTTGTATTGAATCCAAAAATAGTATTGTTTACAGATTCTTGACCATAAGCTGATTTTTGTGTAAATGGCCGTTCGCTCATTCTCAAAAATGTTCCCCCAACAACAAAATTATCCGAAAATTTATGCTCTACATTTAATCCATAAAACTGTCGGGTTTGTTGTCCGAAAATGGAATTATTTTCTACCGATACTTGAATTGGAATTCCCGAGGCTTGCAATGAAGGATCTAATATTTGAACCCTACCTTGCTGATAATTAACCGTATAATCTATCCCCTCTTGCAAAACACGTCCTCCAGCAGTAACTACTACTGAACCTTTGGGTACATTGATAGCTCCCAGCGGTATGCCGTCGCCACTACTCGATTTGAATTTTCCTTTCAGTTGGTATTTGTTTTTTTCAGCATCTTGTAGGGCTTGCGTTTGCGTTCCTGTATATAAACTTCTAAAAACATATTTGGCCTGGTTTGGGTTATATGAAGTTGTATTGTAATAATCTTCTGTAGATCCTAATTTATCAAAAATAGTTTTTCCAAATGGCTCAACTGTTGTAAAAATAACACGTGCATTTTGTGCATCTACTGTTATTCCAGGTAAAAAATCAAAAAAACCATCGCCTCCTGGTTGTGGATCGTTGGTAAAATTGAGTTTATCCATATTAAATACTTTCAATAAAGGTGTTTCGGCTACCCTATTTTCGATGGAAGGATTGGCTGGAAATGGGGTAGTACCAACGGGTTTGATATAATTTAATGGTGAAGGATCGCTATATACAATGTTAAATTTAAAATCTTGAGGAGTTAATTGATATGCTCCTTGAATTTGATAAATATTTTTCATCATCAAATTCCAAACGGGTTGTGTTACATTAGTCAAACTGCTTTTCAACATTTTTAAAACCAAACTTTGGGTACTCGGGATACCAATATTATCTACATTAGTTGCATTGACACCGTCATTGGCAAATTCTCCTACTTGATACAACTCATCTCCAATTGTATATTGATAAGCAACGGCCAAAACCTCATCGTTTGTAAGTCTTTGTTGTAGAGATATGTATCCAAGTTGTGGATGAAAAGTAAATTCACTTGCCGTCAATTTGCGGGCATTTTCTAGTTTTACCCAGTCTCTGCCCTCGCTAGGATTTATTGCAAATCCATTAAAACCATCATTGATTGTAGCAATTGTTCGGATATCGGCATCCAAAATACCACCTCCCAAAGCAATCAAAGCAGGATCATATTTGTTATTTTTATTGTCTGCGGGCGAATTGGGTTGTACCATAAAAAAAGGGGTGATGGTATTGGTCAGTGAAAAACTTGACACCACATTGGGTACATTCGTCAAATCTGACTCTCCTAAATCCTGAAGGGCTACTATATTTCTGGAATTATTTTCGGTAGTATTGATTCTATTCTGTCTATTGGTTACCCATACCTCTACTCGGGTTATGTGTACTCGGGTGTCCAATATAGGATAACTTTTTAATACCTTATCATATTGATTTCTAAAATATTGCGACAAGAAAAAATGTCTGTCGGCATCATAATCCAAAGCAAATAAATTAAACTCTTGTACCGTAGCACCATTTTGAGAAGTAACAGATTTCGTTTTGGATTTTTGTTCAGAATACAAACCTGTTATTGTAGTACGGCCAAATTTGAATTGGGCTTTTACTCCAAACAAACTTTGTGCACCCCTAATTAATGAGCCACTCAATGGCATGCTAATATTTCCAATTTCCAATTTTTGCAAAATATCGTCTGTTTTTCCTTCAAACGATTTTGGAATGGCGTTGGCCAATTGTTGTCCAGAGGTTGGTATTTTTGAAAGAACAGGTATTTTTGTATCTGCCAATATATCTGACGGATTAAACTCTAATTTAATTAAATTCTGAAACGAAAAAGTCGATTGGGTATCATAATTCATATTTACATTCAATCGTGTACCCACTTTGCCTTTTAATCCTACACTAATTCTTTGGTTAAAATCAAAAGTAGTGGTAGCCCTATTTTGAGGAGTCAATGCAGGGTTGTCTTGTTTTGTATATCGAAGTCCCAAATCCAATTCTACAGATCCCGTGGGTTTAATATCGATGGTATTGCTTCCAAAAATGGTAGAAAACAAACCTGAATTGATATAATATCGAGGCAATAAATTTTTCTTAGCCGCTTCACTTCCTTCTTTTTTACCATCCATGGCATCGGCCTTTTTCTTAAAATAATCGTGCATAGACTCTTTTAATACCAATTTTCGATACTCGGCTGGGTTCAATATAGTTGGGTATTTAATGGAAAATTCAGCAACTTTACTAGTCAAAATATACTGATTTCCAATAGGGTCATAACTATAAGCCTCCACAATAGTGGGTGGATTGCTCAATGCTATTTTGCCTTTATGGTATCCTAAAGTGTCTTTGACAGCAGCTGTTTTTGTAGAATCTACTTGTGCCATTACACTCAATCCCATCAAAAAAAACATGATTATAAAACCTATTTTTGGGGAACAACTATTGGTAAAAAAAGTTAATGTTTTCAATATTATAAATTTTTTAAGGCTAATTTAATGATCGCTTCAACACTTGCATCTGGAGTTTGTGTTAAAATTTTTTCTATGACTTTTTCTGATGTTTTTCTAACAAATCCTAAAACCTCCAAAGCTGATAACGCTTCTTCTTTATTTGTATTGTAATGAGCCATCGAAACTTCGTCTAAATCGTATATTTTTAAAACTTTTTCTTTCAAATCCAAAATTACACGCTGTGCTGTCTTACTTCCAATTCCTTTGATGGATTGTATCGTACTGACATCGCCAGAGGCTATGGCTTGAATAATTTGTTTTGGGTCTAATGACGACAACATAGTTCGAGCAATCCCGGCTCCAATCCCTGAAACAGACAACAACAATTTAAAAATTTCTCTTTCTGATTTTTCTACAAATCCAAATAAACTATGTGCATCTTCTTTTATTTGTAGATAAGTAAATAACTTTACAAAATCTGTTTGTGGCAAAAGTGAATAAGTATGCAGCGAAATATGTATTTGATACCCTACACCCCCACAGTCTATTACAACTTCTGTTGGACTTTTTTCTACTAATTTTCCTTGAATGTGTGCCATCATATCATTTGATTTTTTGAGGTCAAATACAACTGTTTTTTTACTTTTTCTTGTGCATCCACTACGGCCACTGCCGACATATTAACCATTTCTTCTACACTGGCTCCAAGTTGAAAAATATGAACAGGCTTGTCCATTCCTAACATAATAGGGCCAATGGAATCAACTTTATACAATTCTTTGAGCAGTTTGTAGGTGATATTGGCAGCCTCTAAATTTGGAAAAATTAATGTATTCACTTTTTTACCAGCCAATTTTGAAAATGGAAATTTTTTCAACAACAAATCTGGGTTCAGTGCAAAGTCGGTTTGAACTTCGCCGTCAATAATAATTTCGGGGTGGTTTTGATGCAAATAAGCCACTGCTTGCCTTACTTTTCGGGCACTTTCGTCTGTAGAAGAACCAAAATTTGAAAATGAAATCATGGCTATAACGGGTTCTATCCCAACCGTTTTAACCGTTTTTGCAGTCATGATCGCAATTTTAGCTAAATCGTCGGCACTTGGATTGATGTTTATAGCTGTATCCGACAAAAACATAGGCCCTCTATTGGTCATCATAATATTTGTTGTAGCTACCAACGAGGCATTTTTGGCTTTGCCAATCACTTGCAACATGGGTTTTACAACATTTGGATAACTCCTCGAATAACCTGTAACTAATGCGTCTGCCTCGCCATGTTTGATCATCATTGCTGCAAAATAATTGCGTTCTCTCATCCATTTTTGTGCATCCAAAAGCGATATGCCACTGCGCTGTCTTTGTTCAAAAAACATTTTGGCATATTCCAATCGAAGGTGGTCGTGTTCTTTGTCTTTTGGGTCTATGATGGCAATATCGGCATCAAAACCAATTTCGTCTTTCAACTCTAATATTACTTCTTTATTACCCAATAATATAGGTTTTGCTATGCCTTCTTCATATACAATTTGTGCTGCTTTCAACACATCTAAATGATCTGCCTCGGCAAAAACCAGTCTTTTCGGATCTAATTTTGCTCTGTTAGACAACGATCGGGCGGTTTTATTATCAGATCCTAAACGGTCTAAAAGTTCAATTTCATAGCGTTCCCAGTCGGTTATGGGTTGTAAGGCTACCCCCGAATCCATGGCGGCTTTTGCCACTGCTGGCGATACAACGGTTATCAATCGAGGATCAAAAGGTTTGGGAATGATGTATTCTTTTCCAAAATTAAGTTTGGTTTCGCCATAAGCAATATTAACTTGCTCCGGAACGTGTTGCTTGGCCAAATTGGCCAATGCTCTTACTGCGGCCATTTTCATGGCTTCATTTATTTTAGTAGCCCGAACATCCAAAGCTCCCCTAAAAATATAAGGAAATCCCAATACATTATTTACCTGGTTTGGATAATCGGATCGACCCGTTGCCATAATAATATCGTCTCGGGTATTGATGGCCAGGTTATAATCTATTTCTGGAACAGGGTTGGCCATTGCAAAAACAATAGGATTGGCTGCCATACCCAAAAGCATTTCGGGCGTTAAAATATTGCCAGCCGAAAGCCCCAAAAACACATCGGCATCTTGAAGGGCTTCTTTCAAAGTGGTGCCCAATTGTCCAGAAGTATATTTTTTTTGTAAATCAGACAAATCTGTTCTTTCTATACACAATACCCCATCTTTGTCAAACATGATGATGTTTTTGGGGTTTACTCCTAATAATACATACAAATTTGAACAAGCCAATGCTGCAGAACCTGCTCCAGAAACCACTAACTTGATGTTTTCAATAGACTTACCCGCTAATTCTAAAGCATTGAGCAAGGCTGCCGATGAAATGATGGCCGTACCGTGTTGGTCGTCGTGCATGACAGGAATTTGTAACTCTTCAACCAAACGTCTTTCTATTTCAAATGATTCTGGTGCTTTAATATCTTCTAAATTGATCCCACCAAAGGTTGGCGAAATGGCTTTTACTGTTTCGATAAATTTATCGATATCCGTAGCATCCACTTCTATATCAAATACATCGATATCGGCAAATATTTTAAACAACAACGCTTTTCCCTCCATAACGGGTTTAGAGGCTTCGGGGCCAATGTTTCCAAGGCCCAATACGGCCGTTCCGTTGGATATTACGGCTACTAAATTGCCTTTTGCAGTGTATTTATATACATTATTAACGTCTTTTGCAATTTCCAAACAAGGCTCTGCCACCCCTGGTGAATAAGCCAACGACAAATCCCGTTGGGTTGCATATTTTTTGGTGGGAACAACTTCAATTTTTCCTGGTCTTGGTTTGGCATGGTATAAGAGTGCCTCTCTTCTTTTACTGTATTGTTTCATTTTGTTTAAGTAGTTTTATAAAAAAAATTATTAGATTGGTATAATAATTTTTATCGACCTACAAAGATATAAGACTTCGTTAAAAAAGGAAATTTTTAAGGCTAAACTTTTTAAAAAAAATGCAAATCATAGTTGTTTAACAATAAAATTCTTGTTTTTTATGAAAAACAGACGCAAACGATTTCGGATTTGATATAAAATCAAAAAAGCTTATCGCCGAGGCGAAAAGCTTTTCATTGGTCTAACTACTAAACCTGTCATGCTTTTACACATGACGAAAACAACACAACTATTTTTAATATCTTTATTACTAATGTATAACGCTCCTTTTTTGAGTTTCTACATCATTAGCGGTCTGGACGGGACTCGAACCCGCGACCCCATGCGTGACAGGCATGTATTCTAACCAACTGAACTACCAAACCTAATATTATTGGCTATAAAGATATAAAAAACATTTCAACAAAAACAACTGTTTGTTTAAAAAAGCTTATCGCCGAAGCGAAAAGCTTTTCATTGGTCTAACTACTAAACCTTTATCATGCTTTTAAAACATGACGAAAACAACACAACTATTTTAAAAACCTTATTTTGGACAAAAAAGCACTTTGTTTCCAAAGTGCTTCTCCAATTTTGCGGTCTGGACGGGACTCGAACCCGCGACCCCATGCGTGACAGGCATGTATTCTAACCAACTGAACTACCAAACCATTGTGCTTTATTGCGGTGCAAATATACAACTGTTTTTATTATTTCCAAGCTTTTTTCTAAAAAAAATAGTTTAATTTTATATTCTTTTATCTAAAACTTTGTTTTTCAGCTAAATATGTGGTCATAATTTTTTCAAAATTACCCGATACATCAACAGGTACATACTTTATTTTGTTTTGAGAGCAAGTCAATTCCAAATTTTTTACAAAAGAAGTCATCATTTTGTTGTATTCTTGTTGTATCCCTTCGGCAAATACATTCACACTTTCGCCCGTTTCTAAATCTACAAATTTTCGAGGGCTGTTGTCGTACTGAAAATGCCATTCTGATGCGGCTTCCATAACATGAAACAATACTATTTTGTGTTTATTATGTTGCAAATGTTGCAATGCGTCAAACAATAACTTGTGGTCCTCTGTTTGAAACATATCCGAAAATATAACAATCATCGATCGGCGGTGTATTTTTTCGGCTACCTGATGCAAAAATGTAATAATATTGCTGGTCTTTTTTTCTTGAGGGTTTTCTATCAAGTGTTCTAATTGATGAAGTAACATATTATGGTGCCGCTCGCTTCCTTTTTCGGGAGCATAAAAATCATAGTCGTTTGAAAAAACGCTCATCCCAACGGCATCTCGCTGTTTTTTTAACAAATTCATCAATACGGCTGTTGCCAAAACTGAAAATCCTATTTTGTTTTCAAAAAAGTTTTGAGGCCTTTTCAATGCAGGAAAGTGCATCGAACTCGAATTGTCTAATATAAAATGACACCTCAAATTGGTCTCCTCTTCATACCTTTTGGTAAACAATTTATCCGTTTTGGCAAACAATTTCCAATCGATATGCTTGGTACTTTCGCCACTATTATACACTTTATGCTCTGCAAATTCAGCCGAAAACCCATGAAAAGGGCTTTTGTGCATACCCGAAATAAATCCTTCAACTACTTGATGGGCAAGAAGTTCCAAATTTTGAAATCGGGAGATGGTTGCTTGTTGATGCTCTAAATTCATAATTCAAAGATACATTTTTTTTGATAAACAATACTTTTTTCATCAAAAATATGACCATTCAAACAAGCCAAATTCCTTATTTTTATTTCGCCAAAAAAAATTGTAATTGTTTAAAAAAATATATATTTTTGCCAGCCAAAATTATCACGTAACAAAACATAAAAATGGATATTAAAAGAGTAGCAATAGACGCTGTAAATGAAGTAATTGTAATGACCGTTGTGCACATGGATTACAAAGGTCAGGTGGCCAAAAGAATAAACGAAAAAATGCCTCTAGCTACTGTTAAAGGTTTTAGAAAAGGACAAGTTCCCAAAGATTTAGTAGCCAAACAATATGGAAAAGCTATTAAAATTGAAGAAGTAAAAAAAGTAGTGGATTTAGCACTTACGAGATATGTACAATCTGAAAGATTAAACCTTTTAGGATCGCCAATTGCTAAAGAAAACGACTCGTTTTCTTGGGACGATGAAGAACTTGTTTTTGAATATGAAATTGGTTTAGTACCCCAATTTGAATTGGATTTAGAAGCCAAAAACGATATTGTAAAATATGTTATCGTTGCAGATGACAAACTAATAGACGGACAGGTTACCAGAATTCAAAAACAATTTGGCACCCCAATTCCGCAAGACGAAGTAGCTCAAAACAGTGAAATAGAAGGTACTTTTTCAAACGAAGCCGAAGGCATCAACAATTCAAGCATTGTATCATTAGACATTTTTAAAGACAAAGCTACTGCCGATTTATTCCTAGGCAAAAAAGCAGGCGATGTGGTAACATTGGCCACAAAAGGCCTATTTGAAGACGACCACCAATTGATGGACTACCTCAAAATTGGTCATGACAAAGTACACGGATTAGACATCAATATAGACTTTACGATTCAAAGCATTCATGCTATAGAACCAGCCGAATTAAACCAAGAATTGTTTGACAAATTATTTGGAGAAGGCAACGTAGCAAGCCTCGAAGAGTTGAAAGTCAAAATTAAAGAAGATGCCGAAAATCAATTTGCTCAACAAGCCGATCAAAAATTATTGACAGATGTTCAAGATTTTTTAATCGAAAACACAAAATTTGATTTGCCAACAGCCTTTCTAAAAAAATGGTTGCAAACTGCAGGCGACAAAAACCTTACGCCAGAAGAAGCCGAAGTAGAATACAACCGCTCTGAAAAAGGTTTGCGTTTTCAATTAATCGAAGGAAAAGCATTGTCTCAAAACAATATTCAAATTACTTTTGAAGACTTAAAAGGCTTTACACAAGGATTAATCCGCCAACAAATGGCTCAATACGGACAACTGAACCCAACAGACGAAGAAGTTCAAGGTATAGTGGCAAAAGTTTTGTCAAACCAAGACGAAGTTCGCCGTTTGTCCGACCAAGTTGTAGCTGTAAAACTACTTGAATTGTTTAAAGAAAAAGCCAACGCTACCGAAAAACACGTTACTTACGACGAATTCGTAAAAGAAATGTATGGTGAATAATATTTAAAAAAAATAACTATATTTGGGCGTCAGAAAAACATTTTTTTGACGCTCTTTTATTTGAAGCCAATCCAGCTATTCGTTTCAAGTTTTTTCATGTACTCCTTTTTTTGATTTCAAAAAATAGTCGTCCATTTCAAAAACTTTTCACTACTATCTGGGCTAATACAAAACATAACCATAAAATAACAAAACATGAACTACGGAAAAGAATTTAAAAAATTTGCTACCAAACACCAAGGCGTAAATGCCATGTATTATGACAAAATGATCGCACACCTACAACCACAAAACATGACCCCATACATCATCGAAGAAAGACACCTCAACGTATCGCAACTCGATGTGTTCTCTCGATTGATGATGGACAGAATCATTTTTTTAGGCACAGGAATAGACGACCAAATTGCCAACATTGTTCAGGCACAACTCTTGTTTTTAGAAAGTGCCGATGCTGCAAAAGACATTCAAATATACATCAACTCACCAGGAGGCAGCGTATATGCAGGGCTTGGAATATACGACACCATGCAATACATCAAGCCCGATGTAGCCACCATTTGTACCGGTATGGCAGCCTCTATGGGCGCTGTATTGTTGTGTGCTGGGGCTGCTGGCAAACGCTCTGCCCTACCCCACTCTCGTGTGATGATTCATCAACCATCGGGCGGTGCTCAAGGAGTGGCCACAGACATGGAAATCAACCTGCGTGAAATGTTGAAACTCAAAGACGAATTGTATCACATAATTTCGACACATTCGGGTCAAAGTTTTGAAAAAGTACACCAAGACAGTGAAAGAGATTATTGGATGATTGCCGATGAAGCCAAAGAATATGGCATGATTGACGAAGTTTTGAGACGAAACAAATAATAAAACTACACTATCCAAGAGCACTATTTTTAATACGATTATTAAAACAAAAAAAATGGCAAAAAACAAATCAGCATGTGGATTTTGTGGCAGAACAAAAGCAGAAACACAATTGTTAATTGCAGGAATCGATACCTTTATTTGCGATTCGTGTATTGAACAAGCCCACATGATTATCCAAGAAGAAATCAAATCCAACGCCCAATTACGCAACAACAACTCCGATTTGATTTTACGAAAACCAAAAGAAATCAGGGCTTTTTTGGACCAATATGTAATAGGACAAGATCAAACCAAAAAAGTCATGTCGGTGGCTGTTTACAACCATTACAAACGGTTGATGCAACAAACATCTCAAGACGAAGTGGAAATTGAAAAAAGCAACATTATTATGGTTGGACAAACGGGTACTGGCAAAACATTAGTAGCCAAAACCATTGCTAAAATGTTAGATGTGCCCCTTGCCATTGTAGATGCTACCGTACTTACAGAGGCAGGATATGTGGGCGAAGATGTAGAAAGTTTACTTACTCGACTGCTTCAGGCTGCCGATTATGATGTAGAAAAAGCCGAAAGAGGCATTGTGTTTATTGATGAAATAGACAAAATTGCCCGCAAAAGCGACAACCCATCTATTACCAGAGACGTATCGGGCGAGGGTGTGCAACAAGCATTATTGAAACTTTTGGAAGGAACAGTTGTAAATGTGCCACCAAAAGGAGGCAGAAAACATCCTGATCAAAAATTTGTTGAAGTAAACACCCAAAATATTTTGTTTATTGCAGGAGGTGCCTTTGATGGCATTGAAAAAATTATTTCAAAACGCTTAAACAGACAAGCCGTTGGCTACAGTACCTCGCAAAACAAGGATCAAGTAGATAACAACAATTTATTGCAATATATTATTCCAAAAGACATCAGAGATTTTGGGTTGATTCCAGAAATTATAGGCCGTTTGCCAGTGCTTACCCACATGGATCCATTGGATAAAGACACCTTGAGAAGCATTTTGACTGAACCTAAAAATGCGTTAATCAAACAATACAGCAAATTATTTGCAATGGACGAGGTAGCATTTACAATACAAGATGAAGCATTGGATTTTATTGTGGACAAAGCACTAGAATACAAGCTAGGAGCCAGAGGTTTACGCTCGCTTTGCGAAGCCATCCTAACCGATGCCATGTATGAATTGCCAAGTTCTGAAAATAAAAAACTCGACATCGATTTAAATTATGCCGCACAAGCCTTGAGTCAAAATTTATTAAAACGATTGGAAATAGCCTCGTAAAACAGGTGGTTTATAAACCAAAAATCCCTCAAACACAATATGTTTGAGGGATTTTTTTTGGAAGATAATGTTCTAAAAAAGGGTGTAATCCCAAATAGAGCAGTGTGCTAAAAAGTGTATAAAGTTTTTTTAGCCCAGATTGAAGTGAAAAACCCGCAGCCACAAAAGGGATTTTTTTGTAGCCACAAAAGAGCGACCAGCGGAAGCTCCTTTTGTGGTGTACAAAAAACCCTTTTGTGGCGAGGATTTGTAACGAAAAGCTGGAATTGCTACTTAAAGCACAATACTTATACTATATTGGTTTTACACTTTGACAAAGATGGAGAATAACGCTTGGCAAAATAGGTAAGACTATAGGATAAAATAGTCTTGATTTTAAAATTGGCTATTCTTTTTCCCATTTTCCAACGACAGAAGTGGCCAAGGCATTGCCTAAAACATTTGTAGCACTTCTAAACATATCGCAAAAATGATCGATTGGCAATATGAGTGCAATACCTTCTATGGGGATTTTAAACATGCCGCAAGTGGCTGCTACAACGACCAAGCTGGCCCGAGGAACTCCCGCAATACCTTTGCTGGTGAGCATGAGTACAAACAACATGGTGATTTGTGTGGGATAGTCTAACTGTATGTTATATACTTGGGCTATAAATATACTGGCAAATGTCATATACATCATACTTCCGTCTAAATTGAAGGAATAACCAAGGGGCAACATAAATGAAACTACTTTGTCTTTGACTCCAAATCGTTCTAGTTCTTCGGTTAATTTTGGGAAAACCGCTTCGGAACTTGTGGTACCAAACGCAATCATGAGCGGACTTATGATATGGTTTAGCAATACAACCATTCTTTTTCTTAAAAATAAAAACCCAACAGCAATAAGAAAAACCCAAAGAGACCCGATTCCGACTAAAAATGAACCAAAAAACTTGGCATAAGTAACCAAAAGTTCGTTTAAATCGCGGATGGCAAACACACCTGCAATGGCACCAAACACGCCAATGGGTGCAAATTTCATGACATAATTCACCATTTTTAATACGATGTGCGATATTTTATCCAAAGCATTTACCACGGGTTTTACGTGTTGTCCGAGCGAGGCTGCTGCAAGTCCAAAGAAAATGGAAAAAATAACGATTTGCAAAATTTCATTGGTTGCCATGGCTTCGACTATACTTTTTGGGATGATGTGTTCTACAAAATTTTGTGCCGAAAAATGACTTGTTTTATCGGTAACTTCGCTAGCACTATTCAAATCTACATTTCCAAGGGTAAGGCCTTTGCCAGGTTGTAAAACATTGATCCAGAACATACCGATTAATAACGATACGAACGAGGCCGAAAAAAACCAAGCCATAGCCCTGCCCCCTATTCGCCCAACTGCTTTTAAGTCGCCCAACTTGGCTATACCAACCACTAAAGTTGTAAAAACCAAGGGCGAAATAATCATTTGTACCAATCGAATAAAAACGGTAGCGAGCATTTTTATTTTATCTGAAAATGATTTGGCCGCTACGGCATCATAATGATTGTGAATAATAATACCCAAAATGGCTCCAAGCAGCATGGCTATTAATATTTGAAAAGTCAAATTACTAGTAATTGATTTTTTTGGAGTAGTTGAAGTCATTATTGTATTTATTTGAATGATAAAAAATTTATTTTTGATATGCTTGATGCATGAGTTGCATGTCTGCAACTACTAATGCGGCCATGGCTTCTACAATGGGTACGGCTCTTGGCACCACACAGGGGTCGTGTCTTCCTTTGCCTTGTTGTGAGATGATGGTATTTTGGTTTGTCAATACGTCTTGCTTTTGAATTAAGGTTGCAACGGGTTTAAAAGCAATTCTACAATAAATATCCATGCCGTTGCTAATCCCCCCTTGAATACCTCCAGACAAGTTGGTTTTTGTTGTTCCATCAGGGTGGTACAAGTCGTTATGCTGGCTGCCCGTCATTTTTGAGCCACAAAAACCGCTGCCGTATTCAAATCCTTTGACAGCATTGATAGACAACATGGCTTTGCCCAACTCGGCATGTAGTTTGTCAAAAACAGGTTCGCCAAGGCCAATCGGCACGTTTTGAATAACACAAGTAATAGTTCCGCCCACGGTGTCGCCTTGTTTTTTAATGTCTTTGATATACGCTTCCATTTTGGCAGCAGTTTCGGGGTCTGGACACCTTACCGGATTACTTTCTATGGCATTAAAATCAATATCTTGATAAGGCTTTTCCATAAATATTGACCCCACAGACGATACAAAAGCATGAATTTTGATGTTTTTTAAAAATTGTTTGGCAATGGCTCCGGCCACTACTCGACTGGCTGTTTCACGGGCAGAGCTTCTGCCGCCGCCTCTATAATCTCTAAAACCATATTTTTGATCATATACATAATCGGCATGGCTGGGTCTGTATGTATTTTTGATTTCGGAGTAGTCGCCAGATTTTTGATTGGTATTTGGAATGATAAATCCAATAGAAGTTCCTGTGGTTTTTCCTTCAAAAATTCCTGACAAAAACTGCACCTCATCATTTTCTTTTCGTTGGGTTACAATGGCAGATTGTCCTGGTTTGCGGCGTTCCATTTCGTGTTGTATGGCCTCAAAATCTAAAGTAATTCCAGCGGGGCAACCATCAATAATGCCGCCAAGTGCCTCGCCATGTGATTCGCCAAAGGTTGTAATTCTAAAAAGTGTTCCAAAAGTATTTCCTGCCATTTTATTAATTTTTTTTCAAAAGTAAGCATTTAGTGTGTATCCTTAAAACGTTTTTTTAAAAAGATGCTGATCTGCCACAAAAACACACTCAAGGTACTATATATCTAACAATTCGATGTGATTTCGGTGCAATTTTAACATGCCTCGTTGCTCCATTTTTTTCAACAATCTGGACACCACTTCTCGAGAGGTGTGCAATTCGTTGCCAATTTGTTGGTGCGAAATTTTCAAATCAAAACAACCACAAGCGTCGCTGTGTCTTTTGAGGTAAAACTCCAATCGTTCGTCCATGGCTCTAAAAGCTATATTATCTACAACTTCCAACACCTCTTCAAACCTACTTCTGTAAGTTTCGATTACAAATTCGTACCACGTTTTGTGATTCATCATCCATTTATCCATCAATTGAAGTGGAATACTAATAATTTCTGTCTCCTCAACTACTTTGGCCATAATTTGGCTTTGTTTGTTTCTGGTAGCACATATCATAGAAATAGCACAAGCCTGACCAGGTTGTAAATAATACATAAAAAATTCTCCACCTTCGTCGTCTTCTCTGTATATTTTTATACGTCCTTTCAATACTAAAACCGTATTTTTGATGTACTGACCTGTTCGCATCAAAATGGTTTCGGCTTCAAAAACATTTAAAGTTGCATGATTTTCAATTTCTGAAATTAAGTCATTTGAAAAATTAGGAAATATTTTTTTGAGTGCTATTTTCATTTTTTAAGTGTCCAATAAAATTTGGTTTCAAATATACAAATTCTATTTTATGTTTGTTACAATTTTAAAAAAAAGCAATTTTATAATTGGAAGCAACATTTACATACATAAATAAGTACTATTTTTTATAAAAATGTGGATTTTCCTTGATGCCTTTTTTAAAAAACTGCCGCACAAGCATCCGTAAGCAGTTATCGGCTTGCAAAATGACATCGGTTAGTTTGTTTTCGGGTCTTCCTCGAAAAGATGTTACATGAAATTGGTCTAAATCTGTAAGTGGCTGGTTTGAAAAATAATAATTAGAGATACATTTTCGGGCATCATTTACGACAACGGGCGATACAGAATGTAAAGATTTTTGGTGTGTTGCCATAACAACCAAACGGTTGAATTGACTTGCAATGGTAACAGGTTTATGGTGGAGGCCGTGTGGCCAAAGCTCCAAATGTCCACCATTTTCGAGTGTCCAGTTTGGCGAAACGTAATATAAAAGGTTGAGTACCCGCCATTTTTCACGATTTTTGTCGTGTGAATTATCCAAATGCGGATTCAAAAATTGGTTTTTCTCCATCAACGAAATGCCACCTGCATACAACGAATCGTCTGGAATCACATCATCAATAGTGCAAATTTCGCTAATTATCCTCACGATTTTTTCGTCTTGAAAAGCAAATAAAACTTCTTCTAAAATGGGGTGGTACAAATTCATTTGAACCGCAATATATTTGTCCTCTCTAAGGCTTTTTTTGAGTACCATGGCGTCCGATTTTGGAAAAACATCGTGCAACAGAAGTGCCAAATCGTTGGGTAACAATTGATCTATATAAAAAAAACCTATTTCGTGTTTTGATTTTAAGAATTGTTCTTGCAAAGCCAATTTTTGAGCATTGAGTTGCTCATAAATTAAAAGTGCTACATTTGTTCGATTATACATTTTGTTTTGATCAATAAAAATACTTTCTTTGCAAATATAGAATATTTAGTAAAATGATTTCAATATTAATTCCGATATATGCCTTTAATGCGGTTCCGTTAGTAAAAGCATTACACAAACAATGCATTTCATCACAGATTACATTTGAAATTTTAGCACAAGATGATGCTTCAAACTCCAATTTTAACATTGAAAATGCTGCTATCAATCATTTAACACATTGTAGTTTTGTTACATTAGAAAAAAATGTTGGACATCGTGCCAATAGAAATATATTAGCTAGTAAAGCAAAATATGATTATTTGTTGTTTATTGATGGCGATAGCACCATCATTAGCGATAATTATATTCAGAATTATCTTATGAATTTAAATTCTTTCGATGTTATTTATGGTGGCAGAGTACATCCTGCTATTTGTCCGTCTGACAATCAAAATTTAAGATGGCAATATGGCAAATTTATAGAAGACAAATTAGCAAAAGAAAGGATGGTTAAGCCTTTTCCAAATTTATTATTTAACAATACTGTAATCAAAAAAAAGGTGTTTGACGCTGTTAAATTTGATACCTATTTTAACACCTATGGTCATGATGACACATTATTGTCTTATCAATTGTATTTAACTAATGTCAGTGTATTACATGTAGATAATCCTATAAAACATGAAGATATTGATACTAATACTGCTTATTTAAATAAAATGAAACAGTCTTTAACTACTTTGTATTTGTTGTATAAAGAAGAAAAAATAAGCATCACTTATAGTAAATTATTACAAGTAATTCATTTTTTGAATACTTATAAATTGAGCTACATTATTTCGAAAATATACCTTTTATTAGAACCAAAAATAAGCGCACATTTAGAAGGGAAACACCCCAATTTGTGGGTTTATAATATTTTTAGAATTGGTTTTTTGTGTTCAAAATGTACTGAAAAAGAATCGTAGATTTTAAAAATATATAATTGAAATCATTTAACTATTACATTTTAATTTAAAATTTACTAATTTTTATTACAACAAGATAAAAATAATTCGTGCCATTGGTACATAATTTGATCCAATTCGTATTTTTTTGCCAATTTAGCACTCTCTTTACCCATTTTTATTCTTAAGGATTCATCAACCATCAATTGTTCTAAAAATTCCAAATAGGACACTTCGTTGCTATTTTGAACTAAAAATCCATTGATTTGATGTTGGATTATCTCCTTTGGGCCATTTGGACAATTATAAGCTATACATGGCAAACCACATTCCATAGCTTCTATTAATACCATTCCAAAAGCTTCAAATCGAGAGGTCATTGCAAAAATAGCAGCATTTATATAGGCGTCTTGAATGTTTTTTACGGCATTGTAAAAAATGACATTATTGTCAATTTGTAAATCTTTTGCCCTTTTTTTCAAATCCATATCGCTTGATTCATTGCCATAAATAGCTAATTTCCAAGTAGGGTATTTTGGAATTAATTGACTCCAAATGGACAATAACTGATCAAAACCTTTTTCATAAACATGCCTTCCAACTGCAATTACAAGCGGATTTTTGAGTTCTGATTTTTGAGCAGATGAAAACCATATTGGGTTTGCAATCACTGTAGCATTGGAACATTTCCAATCGTTTATGGCACTTGGGGTTTCTAAAACTACTTTGGAAAATTGATTTATTCCAAAATGTTTGTACTTGTTTTTGAAATAATTATATATCCTATGGCTAATTTTTTTTCCGTTTAAATTATCTACCGAAACGGTCGAATGTACTTCATAGAGTAAAGGTTTTGGGTATTTAACTAGAAAAGGCAGCAAAAAAGATTTTAAACCATTGTCGCATACCACAATTAAATCTGGATTGTAATTAACCAACCAGTTATTTAAATATTTATAATATACAAATATAGATTTGATGGCTTTTTTGTTAAAAGGAATCGTAACCCATTCAATATCAGGATGAAATGTATAAAAAGGGGTTTCATGACTTTCAATTTGCGATAAAATGGCAATTTCATATTGTAAATGGGTAATCAAATAATGAGTTTTAATAGATAAAATCCTAGCTACGCCACCCTCATCGAGAATACTTGGTACAATATACGCTATTTTCATTTGAGACATTCTAAAAATTCGTTGTAATTTCTAATATAATCTGTTTCTAAATAGGTATCTGAAGCAATCACTAAACAGACAGCTCCAGATGAAAAGTTTTCTAAATCGCTCCAAATAAAATTTTCAATAAGTAAACCAACATTCGGTTTGTTAAGGGTAACTTTTTCAGTTTTGACACCATTTTTCAGTACAACATCAAAACTACCTGAAATGGCAATTAATATTTGTTTTAAATTTTTGTGTGCATGTCCTCCCCTTTTTGCAATACTTGGAATATCATACATAAAATAAACCCGTTTAATTTCAAAGGGTATCGTATCTTTTTCAATAACAGCTAAATTACCAAAAACATTTTCAATTTCTGGAATTTTAATCAATTGTATCATACTTTTTTGAGGTATATATTCATTAAATCAAGCCATTGCTTACCAATTTGTTCTAAAGAAAACGATAGTACACTTTGACGGGCCTTTTCTTTGCAAAATTGATACAATTTTTGGTCTTGTACAAATAAGTTTAAGGCCTGTGTGAATGCTTCAAAATTTTGATTCTCAACCAGAATTCCATTTTGATGATCCAGAATCAATTCGCCTGGACCTGTCAGGCAATTTAGGGCAACAACCGGCGTTTCGCAAGCTAAAGATTCTAAGATAACATTGGGCAACCCTTCATTTTTACTAGTTAAAACAGCAAAAAGTGCATTTTTTAAATAGTGATAAGTGTTGCTTTGAAATCCTTCAAAATGCACTTTATCGGAAAGATTCAATTGGTGTGCCAATATTTGATAGCTTGACTTTAAATGCCCTTCGCCAAGAATAAGCAAATGAATATTTTGATTGGGCAAAATAGAATTTGCATAAGCTTTTATCAATCTGTCAAATTGTTTGATAGGTGTTTCCATTTGCCCGATAGCAATAATATATTGATAATCAATATCCAAATAACACTCTTTTTGTTTGTCTATTAATTCAAAATCTATTGGATTGTATATCGTTTGTACGTTTTGGAATCCATATTGTTTTTCTATCACATGTTTTGATACATCAGTAATGGCAATAATTTTATATGTGTTTTTATATATTAGTCGAGCCAAGAATTTGTTTGAAGGTATATAATGATGTATCAAATAACTGTGTACTAAAAATATTGTAGGACAAGGATACAACCAGCGGGCTATAAGGAGCTCTTGAAAAGGTTTAATTCTAAACCGATGATCGATGATAAAATCAAATTGATGTTGTTTTAAGTAATTTTTTAAAAAAATCATCCTCTTGCATTTATTTAAAACACCATTTGACTCGTTTTTGAATAATCCTAAATTAATTAAAGTACCCCTGTATGGATAGCTTACATCATTTAAAACTATAATATTATGAACTTCTATTTGGTTTTTTTCAAAAAAAACGGATAAATTTGCCATCACTCTTTCGCCTCCACCTACATTGAGTCGGAAACCAATTTGTGCAATTTTATATTTTTTTTGGTTCAATTTATTATGGTTTTACTATTTTCGCATCAAATATATAACTTTCTAACTTAAATGCAAGACTTTCCATTAGTAACTGTTGTTTGTATGTGTTATAATCATGCTCCATTTGTGGTAGCTTGTTTAAATTCTGTATTATTTCAAACGTATCCTCATATAGAACTGATTATTGTGGACGATTGTAGTACTGATCAAAGTGTTGCCGTTATTCAAAACTGGCTGGTTGATTATCCAAAAATCAAATTTATCAAAAATGAAAAAAATATAGGTTGTACTCGATCATTCAATAAAGCGGTTGCATTTGCTGAAGGCGATTATTTGATAGATTTAGCGGCAGACGATCTTTTACAACCTTGCTGTGTGGCATTACAAATAAAAAAATTTCAAACCTCAAAGTATGATAATCTTGGCATTGTATATGGCAATGTAGCGCTTATTGATGCTAACGGGCAGTTTTTAAGTTATTTTTATGAGGTAGATGAGCATTTGAAAAGAGTGGTAAAAGCGCCAACTGGATTGCTGTATAAAGAACTTGTTGCTGGTGATCAAAATGTGATGTGTTCGGTTTCTGGTATGGTAAAAAGAAGTGTTTTTGATGCTTTACATGGCTATGACGAACAATTGCAATATGAAGATTTGGACTTTTGGATAAGGGTTTCTAGAGATTATAATATTGATTTTATAGATGCTATTCTTGTTCAAAAAAGGGTTCTACAACATTCACTTGGGGCTCAGTTCGTAATACCTAAAAACAACCTTTCTGATTCGACTTATTTGATTTTGCAAAAAACATTTCAACTTAATAGAAACAAATCAGAACACCGTCATTTGCAAAAAAGGGTACATTATGAAATAGTAGCCCAATACAAAATTAGCAACTGGGCTTTGATGTTGCGATATGTTGTATTGAGAATTAAAATAGAAATGAAAGTTTTCATTAATATCTATTAATTTTTAAAATTATTGTATTTTTTGTAGTATTTACTACATATAATTATTTAACAAAAACATTGTTAGTTTATATTGAAACCTGTATGTTATTTGCTTTTTTTCCATGAAAACAATAACGAAACACCAAAAGGTAGTCTTATATTATTTTTAATAAATTTACTTTCAAAATATAAAATGCGATACAAAAGTGAATTTAATATAGTAAATTTAAAGGTACTAAAATCGCTACCTGAATCGGAATTTGTATCCTGAAATCTGAATATTCGATTAAAATATCTTATACAAAAAATAGGACTAAATAAAAGGCAATTAAAATAGGAACTAAAAATAATTTTACCATTATTATCTTTTTCAAATAGTAATTTAATTTCATTACTTCTATATCTCCTAAAATGCTGATTTACAACATCGTGATGACTCCATAATTGCATAAAAGCAGGTACTGTAATGAGTATGATTCCATCAGGATTTGTAACACGTTTCATTTCAAAAACTGCTAAATTATCATTTAAAACATGCTCAATTACATCAAATGCACAAACTAAATCAAAACTTGATTTTGCAAACGGTAGGGAAGTTATGGAACCATGAATAATATTTAAGTTTGTTATTTCATTTGTAAAAGCAACACACTCTTCATTATATTCTATAGATGTTACAGTTCCAAATTCACTTAAAAAAATTGAACTTTTTCCAGTTGCACATCCAATATTTAATATTTTTAATTTCTTATTAGGTAAATTATTATTTTTTATTATTTTTTTGATAAAATCACGTAAAATATGTTCTCTAGCTATAAACCACCAATGGGATCTTTCTAAATCATAATATTCTTTGTAATATGCTGTATTCATTATTTTAGAAATTTATTTGGTATTAATACATTTTCAGAACATTAAATTTGTTTTTATTAACAACGTTTTTTTTTACATCTAAATCATTTATGACAAACCGAAAATGTATAGTTACATGTCTTCGTTAAAATTTAAAACTTTAACGAATTTAACTAAAAAAAATAAGGTTTCATATTCTATAAAATTTAAGTTAAAAACAATTTTTATAGAGTTTTTTTATGTTCAATTTCAATTTTCTTACCATCTTGAACAATTTTATCAATTACATACAAAGGCCTGTTTCTAACTTGATTATATATTTTAAGAACATATTCACCTATCAATCCTAACGATATAAGCTGAACCCCACTGAACATAATAATAGCAAGTAATATAGCACTAAATCCTTGAGGTACATCATTATAAAATACTTTTCTGTATAAATTATATACAAAATACATTAAGGAAAGTAAAATTGTAAATAATCCTAATTTTGTAATAAATCGTATTGGAAAATCACTAAAATTAAATATACCTGTTATAGCTAATTCTAATAGACTTTTCAAACTATATTTAGATTCTCCGCCTTGTCTTTCTTCTCTATCGTATTCAAATCCAATTTGTTTAAATCCTACCCAAGCCCTCATACCTCTAATGTATCTATTTTGTTCAGGCATATTATTAATATTATCTACAACTCGCCTGCTCAACATTGAAAAATCGCCACTGTCAATAGGAATATTAAAATTTGATATTTTTTTTTGTAATCTATAATACATTAAATAGGAGTATCGCTTTAAAAAATTTTCTTTTCTATTTTTTCTAACCCCGTATATTACATCATAGCCACATGTAAGCAAATTATAAAAATCAGTTATTAATTCTGGAGGGTCTTGTAAATCACCATCTATTATCATAATCCCTTTTTCAGCTCTAGCATAATTAAAACCAGCCGTTACTGCAAATTGATGCCCGTAATTTCTTGATAAAAACAAGCCCGTAAATCTAACATCGTGTTTACAAACATCTTGAATGAATTGGGGGGTTCTATCTGAACTACCATCATCTATTAAAACAACTTCACAATTAAAATCGACACTATTTACTGTGTTTTTTAGTCTATCTATTAACTTATCAAAAACGACTTCCTCGTTATAAAGAGGTACAATTATTGAAATATCTATTTTAGTACTATTAGATGTATTTTGTAACACTATATAAAAATTTATTCTGTTAATAGAGGATTTGTGGGATTTATAATAATTGATTTTTTTCTATAATATCTTGCTATTTCAAGATTTTTCCAATTATTTTTATCAGATGTTAAACCCATTACCTCTTCGCTATAAATAGTTTGAGGTTTGTTCTCTAATGCTGGCAAAATACATTCAGAGTTTGGGTTTTTGATTATCATTTCAAATCTTTTATTTAATTCTTTATTGTATTTATAAGCTTTACCACTAATTAAATCAAGATAGGACAACGTTACATTATTATCTGAAAATAGAAATAAACCTATAAGAATTCCTAATGTCAATTTCTGATTTTTTAAGGATATAAAATTTATGCGCTTTTTTATACAAAAATGATATATTAAACAAATTATAAAATAGATAAAGTTTAAAATAAAAAAAAAATAAATAGTATTGACTGTCCTACCTGGTGGTGCTGAATTTGTACTCCAAAAACAAGCAAATATATCGATATTAATTGTTATCCACAATAACATGAAAGCATAGGCCGGAGACATTAAATATTGGTAAGGTATATTACTCTTTATTATTTCAATCATTTCATCAAACCAGTAAAAAACTATGAGAATTAAAAAAGGTAACCATTTCATTGTATATGAAATTGCAAACTGAAGTGTTTTTAATAATGAATGTAAAAACTGATGGTTGCTATTGATTTGATTTGCTCTTGCAGTGTTTCCAGGTGCCATTATCTCAATTAATCCCAAAAAAATAGTTACTATTAATATACTAGTTAATATTCCATTAATTTTTTTGTTATAAAAAAAATAAACAATAAAGAGTATTGAATTTATAAATAAAATATTTATTACGGTAATTTCATTACAACCCATAGTTGCAATTAGGACTAAAAATGCAAAAAAAATGTTTATCCCTTTACCCGTAAAAAAAAATTTAAACAACAATCCATAAAAGAAAAAAACCAATATTACTGGCAGGA
Source organism: Flavobacterium branchiophilum NBRC 15030 = ATCC 35035 (assembly GCF_002217205.1). Classification (GTDB taxonomy): domain Bacteria; phylum Bacteroidota; class Bacteroidia; order Flavobacteriales; family Flavobacteriaceae; genus Flavobacterium; species Flavobacterium branchiophilum. The sequence continues at coordinate 39,634 of NZ_MUGT01000041.1, forward strand.
AATTTGTAATAGATCCAGGAATCCAATAAATACCTTCTGCTATACTTGGCATTTTACAAATATATACTACTATGAATGTACCAACTAAAGCACTTATTTGAGTAAATGTCAAACTTAAATTTAAGTTTTTGAAAAAAAAATAAACTCCCAAAATAAAAAAAGCTATTAAAAAAATGGGGATTAGCTTAAATCCAAAATAATTATTATATACTAATGGGTCTAAAATGCTTATTACTCCATTGGCAAAATACCTCCCCGACCATTCAATATACCTTCTAATTTGTAAATCCCACAAATGTTCAACTTGAGATTCATAACTCAAATCAAAATCATCAGATGCAGGGTTATTAAAAAAACTTAATAGTATTAATGGAAAAATACATATAAAACCTAAATATATAAAAATAGATGAATATTCTAAATGTACCTTTAACTCATAAAAAACATGTCTTAAATTACGTTTCATTCCTGCATACTTAATTAATTACTATTTTATTAATATTTTTCTTTATTTTTTCAATTCAAATTTTTTAAATACTATTACAAATCAAAACATATTACTAGTATGATTTCTATAATTAACAAAAATACACTTTTTAATTTTATTTTGAACATTTATCAATAAAAATAAACTCCTTTTCTTTAAAATCTTCAAAATTGGATTTTAAAAAAAAAGGAGTATTAGTAAATCCACAAAAAATTATTCTTTTACAAATCTAATAGTTTCTCGATTATCTTCTGAAACTAAAGTTGCCATATACACACCTACGGGCAAAGCTACGGTGTCTATTATTTTCGGAGTATCTTTTATTACTTGTTCCATGACTAAAGCTCCTTTGCTATCATATATGTAAAGTATAGCTCCATTGGAGTAACTACTAGATAATTTAATAGTAAGATCGTCTTTAGTTGGATTTGGATACAAAAAGGTACTGCTTGTTTCGACAGCCCTTTGTGATTTTTCTATAAGCTCTTTTTTTGTTATCAAGGCAACATCACCTTCTTTATTTGGTATTAAAGTCGATTCCAAAAGGTCTATTTCATTTGTGGCTATAAAATCAATAATTGATTTTTCTGACATAATAATATTTTTTAACTCTAATTTATTTGAAACACTTTCTAATTTAAAAGTTCCATTTGAAAAATTAATTTTTTCAATTTTAGCTATTCCTTCTGCATTATTCATCTGCGATACAAACTCTTGTGCTTGATGCAATGATGAGAATAGTTGTGAAATAGTTTTGTTTTCTACACTACTTAAATTTGAAAATTGTTTAATCTCTTGCCCATTTGACAAAAGTGTAGTACCAATTGCTAGCAATACCATTTTATTTTTCATGTTTTAAAATTTTTCCTTTTGAAGTTGTTTAACTATTGTTTGTAACTGTTCTATTTTCTTGTTTTGGTCTATGATATAAAGTGTTAGCTCTTCAATTTTTTGCATTTGAAGTTTTGCCATTTCCAGCATATCAACACCTTTTTCAACAACTTCTTTTTCAGAAGGTATATTTGGTAAATGTCCGTGATCTATAATATGTTTTTCAACTTCTTGTAATGTTGGCAATTTATAATCTTTTGCAAAAACAAAATCACTCCAATAATTTGATGATAATTTAAGACCAGCACCTCTTATTTTACCATTTACTACTAATTTATAATTACCATCATTTGTTGCTGTTGCATCGCTTGGATAGCTAAATATTTCTGTTCCTATTGCTAGTGCAGAATTTGCTTTAGGCATAGTCAATGCTACATTATTATTTCCATCTTCATATATTTTATATAAATGTTGCTGGTTTTTATTTAGCATACCAAATTCTGTAAAGCCATTAGCTTCAGCAACCATTCTAAATCTTCCCATATCATTTCGGTCTTCAATTCCAAAAAAAACAACTGGTTTCTGATCTAAGTTTGAAGAAGGAAAATCAAAAAAATTCAACATTCTTGTTTTATTATAACCAGATCCACTTCCTATTACAGAACCAGCAGACAAAACAATACATTTATCATTACGCTCACCACCATCAACAAAAAAAGATCCGTTTGGCAGTCCCGAAGTTGTTAAAATTCCTTGTCCAGCTTCTACATCTCCATCAATTTTAAGCTTAGCAATTGTGTTATAACCGATATAAGCTACTGGTGCACTTGTTCCAATTCTAACATTTCCCGCATTATCTAGCCTGATTCCAGGTGCATTTGCTGGATCTGGTACCGCTGGGTTATTTACAATAGCAAAATTATTCATCTTAACATTTTGCGAGGCTATATGATTCCAAGTTGAATTGCTTAAAAGATCTGAAACTTTTGTCCATTGGAAAGTACCATTGTGGTCTCTATTGGTAATAACACAAAGTGGTGTTTGAATTCCAACTACAGGTGCTGGATTTAATATTGGAGCTATATAATATGTTGGTGGATTTGCTTGATGATTCCATAAACCACTTGGGGTTGGTTGATATGCAAATGAACTGTTTTGCAACAATCCGCCACCAAAAATAATTTTATTAAAATCTTGTACCAAAAAATCATTTTCGGTTTTATTATAATAATTTTGTCCAAAAACAGCAAAGTCTTTAACGCCTCTCAAAATATTATTAGTATAACCATTTACATCGTTATTATTTATGAGTTTAGTATCATATCCATCGTCTTTTATATAAAATGGGTCATTTTTAAGGTTTGCAGTTGCTCTCAAATTTGAATTTTCAATGGTTAATTGTTTTGCAGAGGATGAAATATCGTATATAAAAATGGAAGGAGAGGCTGCTGTCCAATCAAATGTATTGATGTTTGTGAGTGTGTTACGATCTCCATGAATTCTTCTAAATACAAATTGATTTTTTATCTTGTCTGGTTGTATCCCAAAATTGCTAAAAAGATTATTACTACAATTTGCAGCTACTGGACCAAAGTCCACAGCTGTTTTAAACCTCTCTATTATTATATCATTAAATACATTGCCATTAAAAGTACTTTGAATAAGTAATGAAATATATTTAAAGTTATAACTAATTCCGATATCACAATCTCTTATTTTAATATTATTAAACTTATTAAAATCAGATTCATAAGCAAGTCCATTAGGATTACTAGTAGTACTAATAAAAAAACCGTCTAAAATAGTAGTAGTAGGATCGTTATCTAAAGGTAAATCAATTAATATAGCACCATTGCCTTTTGCAACATTTGCAGTAATTTGAGTTTCTTTTTCTACAGGTTTATTGTCTATCCATTGAATATCTGACACGTATTTTGTAAAATATTGCTCTGTTTCTGCTACTTGAGCGTTTTGAATCCATAAATTTTCAATTAAAGCATACTGTCCTCTAGCTCCAATCCTTACACCCGTTCTTATTTTTGTGTCTAAATCAATAAAAATATTGCTAATTATATTATTTTCACAATACGAATCGTTAATTTTGGGTGTATTTAAAAAAGCTCCTATATTAAAAATACTCGTTAAAGTTGTTACATTAGGCTTTATAATAGTACCCATACCTGCCCCTTCTATTTTAATTCCCGAAAGTAGTTTGTTAGTAGTAATACTATGAAAATTTATTGTCTTATTTACCAAGTAAGTTCCTTCTTCTATATAAATATTTTTATAACCCGCATTTAATGCAAATTGAATAGCATCATTCAAATAATTTGTTCCTGAATTTGTTACAAAATAATGTGCCGCATTTTTAATATTTGATGGACTTACTGGAGTCGATGATGCACTTATTGTAAATACCTCTGTTCCGATTACAGTTGGATTTGTTTGCCCTAAAATTACATTATAAGTAACCAAAAGGGTAAGACTTACTAATTTCCATAAATTTTTAAAAAATTTATGATAAACATTTTGTTTCATTTTTTTCATTGTAGTTTAAATTAAGATATTTATAAGTCTCAAAATTAGTTGTTATTTATATTATAAAAAAAATAAAAACAAATTTTTTTATACTATTTTATTTAAAATAATATATTAATAAATCATAAAAATAATTATTTAAAACATAATATTAAATTATTTTTTTAATTTAAGTTAAAATAATAATTTAATAATTTATTCATAATACTTTTTTTTAATTAATTACTGCAAATAAAATGAAAAAAATTTAACCACAACGATAACTTTAGATAATATCCCAATACAAAATCAGCAACTGGGCTTTGATGTTGCGGTATATTGTATTGAGAATTAAAATAGAAATGAAAGTTTTTATTTATTTAAATAAATAAAACTATAAAAACCAATCGTCCTTAAAGCCAATCAAGTAGAGTTTGTCCTTGGCTCTGGTTATGGCTGTATATAACCATCTAATATAGGCGGAATTGATGCCCTCGGGCAAATAGGGTTGTTCTATAAATACAGTGTTCCACTGTCCACCCTGCGATTTGTGGCACGTAATTGCATACGAAAACTTTACTTGCAAACCATTAAAATATTCGTTTTCCCTTACTTTTTTATATTTATTATACCCCGTTTTTTCATCTTCATAATCCTTCATAACTTCTGTATATAGCAAATTGGATTGTTCATAAGTTAGTGCAGGTGATTCGCTGGAAATCGTGTCGAGAATCAAAACGGTTTCAAATGGTTTTTGGTTTGGATAATCTACCATTCGGATTTTGACCCGTGCAAATTTGAATTGATACAATTCCTTAAAACCGTGTATTTCTAAAACTTCGATAATGTCGCCATTGGCAATAAATCCTGCCTCGTCTTGGTCTTTGAGCCAATAATAATTGTTTTTTACCACCATCAAAAAATCGCCCGTGGCCAATTCACTTTCTTTAAATAGTATTTTGGATCGTATTTGTTCGTTGTATTGATTGGCCCTTTTGTTTGACCTTACAATAAAGGCGGTATCTTCTATAGAATAATTGCTATAAGCTGTATTGATGGCATCCTGAATGTCGTAGCCGTCTGTGAGCCGAATTATATCTTTGAATCCTTTGATTTTGAATCGGAATTCGGTGATAAAACTGTCTTTTAAAAGCGATCGCAACTCGGTAGCATTATACAAAATACCCGAATGTAAGGCCTGACGCATTACCTCATCGAGCTCTATCCAATCGATTTTTTTGTCATAATGTAGGGCCAAAGTATCGGGGTCTAGTGCGGGTGAAACCTCCATATTGACGGGTGGCAACTGGGCTGTATCGCCCAAAAGTATCATTTTACAATTGGTGCCGCTGTAAATATAATCGATTAAATCGTCCAAAAGCGACCCGTTTTCGTACATTTTGCTATCCTGTCCAATATCCGAAATCATCGAAGCCTCATCTACAATAAATAGGGTGTTTTTGTGTTTGTTTTGTTGTTTGGTAAAGGCTATGCCGCCGCCCGTAGATTTTTTTGGATAATATATTTTTTTATGAATTGTAAATGCTGGTTTTTGGCTGTAGTTGGCTATCACTTTGGCGGCTCTTCCTGTGGGAGCCAACAACACATATTTTTTGTTGATGGCAGCCAATTGGTTTACAATAGTAGCAATTAGGGTTGTTTTTCCTGTACCTGCAAAGCCTTTCAAAACAAATATTTCGTTGTTGGATGTATTGGTAATATACACCGCCATTTTTTGCAAAAAAGCAGCTTGCTTGAGTGTGGGTTCAAAAGGGAAATGTTGATTGAGTAAACTATAAAACTTTGCCGATTCCATGTGATAAATACTTTGGCACAAAGTTATACCAAATATAGCTATAAAAAAGCTCCAACAGTTTGTTCTTTTTGCTAAATGAAGCCGAAAAAAATGTAGTTTATTTAAGTGTTTATTATTGTAATTTCATTTAAAAAATCATTATTTTTTTTGTATAAAATATAAATAAATATAAGCAAATACACAATATTATCTTTGCAATAAACACCAGATTCTGCGTAAGGGATAGTAGTGGAAATCCTTTTAGAAGCCCCCCATCCCCCAAATGGGGTGTTGTATTGCACGAATATCGTTTCTGAATGTGGTAATCAAAAAAGATTATTTCACAAAATTATATTATACCCAATATATTTATAAAATAGT
>NZ_MUGT01000042.1:0-1129 GCF_002217205.1 Flavobacterium branchiophilum NBRC 15030 = ATCC 35035
GCAAGTTGGGTTAAAAAATAAAACCCATGGCACAAAACAAAAACGCTTTAATTCGGTACAAAACAATCGATAAATGCTTGCAAAACCATTATAAACAATGGACGCTTGAGGATTTAATAAATGCTTGTAGTGAAGCACTTTATGAATTTGAAGGCAAAGAAAATCCGGTGAGCAAACGCACCATTCAGCTGGATATTCAGCTGATGCGGAGCGAGAAATTGGGTTACAATGCTCCTATAGAAGTTTATGACAAAAAATTTTACCGATATGCCGACGAAGATTTTAGCATCACCGATATTCCGCTGACGGAAACCGACATCAATGTGCTGACGGAAACCGTTTCAATGTTGAAACAATTCAAGGATTTTTCGCTTTTCAACGATGTTTCGGATATTGTACAACGTTTGGAAGATAAAATCTATGCCGAAAAATCACATACCCAACCTGTGATTCATTTGGATAAAAACGAAAAGCTAAAAGGACTTCCTTTTTTGGAACAAATTTATCAAGCGATTGTCAAAAAAATAGTGTTGGTCGTAACTTATAAATCCTTCAAATCACAAGAAGCGAGTCAGTTCACTTTTTTTCCTTTTTTGCTCAAAGAATTCAACAATCGTTGGTTTATGGTAGGTAAAAGAAAAGAATCGCACCCCATTTCAAATCTCGCTTTGGATCGGATTGAGCGTCTGGATTTCAACTTTCAAATGCCATTTATTGCTACCGATTTTGATGCTGAAGCATTCTACAAAAACGTCATAGGTGTAACCGTTAATACAGGAGTGCAACCCCGAGCCATTCGCCTTTGGATAGATGCCACCAATGCACCTTATGTACTCACAAAACCTTTGCATGGTTCGCAACGCCATTTGCAAACCAATGAGGACGGCAGCATTATCATCAATCTTTATTTGATTGAAAACTTCGAAATGGAACGCCTTTTCCTTGGTTTTGGAAACGGACTAGAAGTGCTCAAACCCGAACGCCTTCGCAACCGAATGAAACGCATTTTAAAAGAAAGTTTGATGCTATATGAAGCCGAAGATGGCATATAAATTTTATACCTGAAACCACTATTTTAATCCTTTAATTATGTAATACCAAATATATTTATAAAATAGTCCAAAGATGC
>NZ_MUGT01000042.1:1153-10909 GCF_002217205.1 Flavobacterium branchiophilum NBRC 15030 = ATCC 35035
TGTATATTTGGTATAAGATGCTTAATATCGATTAATTAATTTTAAAATTCATTAAAATGGGTACACCATTTTAGGAGTTACAACACAATCCAAACGAATATCAGTGTCAGATACATTGGCTATTTGGTTTTCTGGTTCAAAAAAAGAAAGCCCTATTTTCAATACATTATCTCTACATTTTTTAAGCATTTTATCATAAAATCCTTTGCCATACCCCACTCGATTGCCATGCGTGTCAAAGGCCAAAAGGGGTACAAATACTACATCTAGTAGCTCATTTGGAACAACTAAACCATCTTGAGGTTCTGGTATTTGAAAAGCATTCAGCCGAATCGTGGTATGATCCGTCAATAAAAAGTGGGCCATTTCCATGGTTTGAAAATTGGATTGCGACACAACAATTTCTTTGTCTTTTCCAGCTAAAATGGGTAAAATAAATTCGGTATTGACTTCGTTTTGTTTTTGAATGGTTAAAAAAATATGGTAATAGGAGAAATCCCAAATAGGCAATGTCAATAATTGATTAGCAATTGCTATACTATAACCTTCCGTTTCAATGGGACTTAAATTGGCCCGCTTTTGTTTGTAAAGGATCCGAAGTTCATTTTTAGTCATCATGGTGCAATAGAAATGAATTAAATATTATATAAAAAAAAGGTTGCCTATAATTATAGGCAACCTTTTGTGGAGCGAAAGACGAGGCTCGAACTCGCGACAACCAGCTTGGAAGGCTGGAGCTCTACCAACTGAGCTACTTTCGCAGGATGTAATGGATAAACGAAAAAACCGCTTAGAGCGAAAGACGAGGCTCGAACTCGCGACAACCAGCTTGGAAGGCTGGAGCTCTACCAACTGAGCTACTTTCGCATGATTAACAGTGCAAATATAAATACAAATCATTGTTTATTGCAAATTTTTTAATGAAAAAATTAAATATTTTTTATAATTTTGCATTTTTATTTTGATTATCAACTGTTTATAATATTGTTTTTTTTTTGAAATATGGTAATAAAATTGGATCCGTGTGCTGTTTTAAGTGTACGTCAGAGCGTTTTGCGAATTGGATTACCTTTAGAATCTTGTGTTTTTGAAGGCGACAATGAGCCAAACACACAACATTTTGGTTTTGTTGTGGGCCAACGCATTGTAGGTGTCGTAACTTTGATGAAAAAAGGACACCATCAGCTGAACCATCAAAATTCATTTCAGTTGAGAGGCATGGCTGTTTTAGATGCTTTTAGAGGTCAAAATATAGGCAATGCCCTTTTGAAACAATGCGAAATAGCAGTAGCTTCTTTTGAAAAAAGCCTTATTTGGATGAATGCCCGAAAAGGAGCTTTAGATTTTTATTCAAAATTTCAATACGAAGTTGTTGGCTTTGGTTTTGAAATTGATCAAATAGGTACGCATTTTTTGATGAAAAAAGAATTTTATCGTTAAAAAATGTAACTTAACGAAATGTGTATGCCCTAAAAAAATATAATTTATTTTCAACTTTTTTTGATTTACTTTTGCATCATGAAAAAAAGTTTACTTCTAGTATGTATCATTATAGTGAGTTGCCAGTTCCGAAACACAGAATTGGCATCCGATGGCTTTACGTTGATTCAACTTTTTGATAACACCGAAAAATTAAAAATAGATTCTACTTTAATTCTACAAACCAACAATAGTACTTTATTAGATTTTTATCGAAAAAATGACTTTAACACTGTTTGGCAATCAGAAATTATTCGTAAAAATATACTCTCAGAACTCCATAATTGTCATCTCGAAGGATTGGATCCTATGGATTATCGACTTGATGTTTTGCAACAATTTGAAGAAAAACATTTGTTTTTAAACGATGCCGAGATGGTCAATTACGACATTCAATTAACCAATAGTTTACAAGATTATTTAACACACGTAAGCATTGGCAAACTGAATCCTAAAAAAATATATTCTGATTGGGATTTGAAACCAAAAGAATTTGATGTTAATGAAATTATTAATACGGCACTTAAAGAAAATTTCGAAAACAAACCTTTTGAATCTGTAAAACCTACTAATAAAAATTATGTAGATTTAAAAAAAGCTTTACAAATAATAGATCAATTACCCAACGATTATACTACTCCTTTGTCTTTCAAAATGAAAGAAAAAATAAAACCAAACGACAAACACACTAAAATTAATTGGATTAAAAAACGGTTAATGTATTGGGATTATCTATCGAAAAATGATTCTATTAACAATGTTTTCGACAAAGAAACAGTAGCCGCAATTCAATTATTTCAAAAAAATAATGGCTTGATTTCCGATGGAATTATTGGAAAATCAACGGTTACAGCACTTAATTTTAACAAAAGTGAAAGACGAGAACAAATTATTGCTAATTTGGAAAGATGGCGCTGGTTTCCAAACGAATGGAGCGCTCATTATGCTCTTGTAAATATTCCAAATTATCATTTGAATGTTTATAAAGACAATGAATTGGTACAAAACTATAAAATCATTGTTGGAACTGATAAACGAAAATCTCCCGTTTTAACTTCAAAATTAGCATCGGTTGTTTTTAATCCAACTTGGACAGTACCGCCCACAATTATAAAAGAAGATTTAATACCCGAAATGAATAAAAGCAAAAGTTATTTGAATAAAATGAAAATTATTGCTTATGATTATAAAAAACGTCGCATCAATCCTTGGCTTTGGAAAGAAGAAGATGCGTTCAAATATACATACGTTCAAGATCCAGGTATTCATAATTCTTTAGGATTAATGAAAATACTATTCAAAAACAAATATGCTGTTTATTTGCACGATACCAATCATAAAGATGGGTTTTCAAAAAACATTCGCAGCTTTAGTTCGGGTTGTACCAGAGTTGAAAACCCCTTGCTTTTAGCAAAATATGTATTGAATGACACGGTTAATTACAATAATATCAAGATAGATTCTATAATCCAACTCAAAAAAACAAAGATTATCCCAATCAAAGCGTCAATCAATTACTATCAACTGTATTATACAGCATGGTTAGAAGGCAAGCATCTTGCTTTTAGAGAAGATATATACAATTTAGATGCAGAATTGTATTGCAAATTAAGAAACAAATCTTATTAAAAATTACTCTTTAATAAGATACTTACCGCATTTCCACCAAAACCCACCGCATTAATTAATACTTTTTTCATGCTTCGGCTATGGGTAACGTAGGCTGTGTTGGGCACTCCAATAAAAGTTTGATGCTGCATCATAAGCAATGCAAGTTCTAAACTCAAAGTTCCAGAAGCACCAAAAGTGTGTCCAATTTTCCATTTATTAGTTGTCAGTAAAGGTAAATGAGCACCAAATATTTTTTGAATGGCCTTAAATTCGGTCAAATCGCCTTTTATGGTACCCGGAGCGTGCATGACAATGGCGTCTATTTCAGATAAAGCGGTGTTTTGAAGGGCCATTTTCATCGATTTTTGAAAACAAGTAGCCTCGGCAGATATCGATATATTATGCTCTAAAATTTCTGTCGCATAGCCAAATCCTTCAACAAATGCTAAAGCGTTGTCTTTTTTTCCAAATTCCAAACAACAAACTGCGGCTCCTTCGCCCAAAATCATCGTGTTTTTGGTTTTGTTTAAATCCAAAGCCCTATTAGGAAAAGGACCTGTTTCTGTTGAATAAATTTTCAATGCCTGCATTTGTGCCAGCGTAAATGGCGTCAATGGAGCCTCGCTGCCTCCAATTAAAAATTTGGTAGCCATACCCGATTTGAGCCAAGCAATGCCATTTAGCATGGCGTGCAATGCCGTAGAGCAGGTTATGGAATGAGATATTTCGGGCCCTGTACATTGCAAGTCGTGCCCCACCCACGAAGCAATGTTGCCCAAAGTGGTTGTTGGCGAACTCAATGTTTGTGCTTTGCCCGTTTTTAAAAATGTTTCAAAATGGGTTTCAAATAATTGTGTTGCCCCTCTTGATGAACCAATATTGATTCCAAAAACAGCTTCGGGTGTCCAGCCCGCTTGCCTAACAGCACTCCTTGATGCTGCTATTGCAAACAAAACGGCATCGTCCAACGACTTGTATTTGGAATCCGAATGTCGCAAATCTACCATTTCTGCTTTCAATGAAGCCTCTAAGGCACTCACCCAATACGTGTTTGCACCGCTTGTTATAGTGCTAAAGGTTGTTTGGTTTTGTAAGTAATGCTCCCAAATGCTTTCGGTTTTATTACCCAAAGCCGATACGGATGAAAATCCTGTGATACTGATTGTTGAAGTCAAAAAAATTACGGTTTTATAAAATTCTTAATAATGTCATCAAAAAGCATCAAAATGTGATGCTATTGGGTGCAAAATTAAACAATTTCTAATGCACTTTCGATAGTTTGATACACTTTTTGCAATTGTGCTGTCGAAATAATATAAGGAGGCAAAATATAAATGATGCCCCCAACAGGCCGCAAAATAACCCCATTTTCTATAAAAAAATGATATAATCTGTTGCGTAATTCACCATAATAAGCAGCATCCGCCACTTGCAATTCTAATGCAAAAATAACTCCTAAAACTCTGGTTGTTGCCACTTTTGGATGTTTCTGTATATGCCTTTCAAATGCCAAATGCAACGCATGTACTCTAGCAATATGTGCCTGCATGGTCGTAGTTTGCAACAAAGTCAAACTGGCCAATGCCGCAGCACAACCCGTTGGATTTGCCGTAAATGTATGTCCATGAAACAAGGCTTTGTGCACATCTTCATCGCAAAAACCATCAAATAGGGCTTGCGTAAAAGAGGTTATCGCCATGGGAATTGTACCTCCCGTCAAAGCTTTAGACATACAAATCATATCGGGCTGTTCTTGCAAAAAATCGCAAGCAAAAGTTTTACCTGTTTTGCCAAAACCCGTCATCACCTCATCTGCAATGGTAAATACTTTTTGAGTTTTACAATATGCCATCAATGAGTCCAATGCTGCGGCTTCATACATCACCATTCCTGCTGCCCCTTGAACGAGTGGTTCAAATATAAATGCAGCACAATCATGCGTTGCTATTGCTTGTTGCAGTGCTTCAAAACTCATCGCTTCTTTTCCTGCAATGGGCACTGGTATTCTAACTACGTTGATCAATTGCCCTTTAAAAGCTTCCGTAAAGAACGAAATCCCGCTGGCTGCCATAGCCGCAAAAGTATCGCCATGAAAGGCGTTTTCAAATGCTATAATGGTTTTTTTGTGCTGATTTTGATTATAAAAATATTGCAAAGCCACCTTCAAAGCTACTTCTACTGCGGTAGATCCATTGTCCGAAAAAAATATTTTCTTTTGATTTTTAGGCAATATCGACAACAGCTTTTCCGCCAATAAAATGGCAGGCTTGTGCGTAAAACCTCCAAACAAGACATGCTCTAATGTAGTCAATTGCTCATAAATAGCCTTTGCAATGTACTCGTTTGCATGTCCAAATGGATTTACCCACCATGAGGCAATCGCATCTATATATTCCTTGCCATTTTCGTCCCAAACCAATGCGTCTTTGCCTCGAAAAATTGTAATGGGTGGCCGTGCCGTTTGATGTTGTGTATAAGGATGCCAGTTGTGGGCTTCGTCTCGTTCGGACCAGCTTGGTGTGTTAGGTTTCATATCAGCATTTGTTTTAAAAAATCCGAAAATAAGTCGGCATAATAAGCAACAACCATTTTGTCAAAATAAGGCTCCTCTTCTATTCTTCCTATAACGGGAACTCCCGTCTGAGAGGCTATAATACTTTCGCTCGCCTTGTTTTCGTCTCCCGAAAAAAGGAGCCCACTTACGCTTAAACCCCTGCTTTTCAAACAGGCAATCGACAGCAAAGTATGATTGATACTGCCCAAATAATGGCGGCTTACCAGTATCACTCGATCATTTGGAGCTATCAAATCTACAACAAATTCCTTTTCATTAATAGGTACCAATAATCCCCCAGCCCCTTCTATTACCAAAACATTCGCCGTTTCTGGCCTTACTATTTCTGATTTTTCAATACAAACACCATCAATTGCTGCTGCCAAATGCGGACTCGCTGCTGTTTGCAATTGATAAGCATTCGGATAAAAAACACTCCTCCCATTGGTAACCCATCGTTGCACCTTTTGAGTATCGCCATTATCTATATCGCCCGCCTGTATAGGCTTCCAATAATCTGCCTCCAAAGCCTCAACCACTACAGCCGCCGCAATCGTTTTGCCAACATCTGTGCCAATACCGGTAATAAAAATTGCCATATTTTTTTTTGAAGCAAAGTTCGTAAAGTTTTGATCAAATCTACAAACAAATCCACGCTTATTTACATTTGATATACCAAGTTTATATCAATAAGCTGGGCTACGAAACTTTTTTTTTACTCATTTTAACAAAAACGAACCAATAGATTAGGCTATTTTATACCAAACACTTATATAAAATAGTCTAAAAATGCAAGGCTATTTTTTTTCAAGATTTTATAAAAAAATCATTTCATAGCTGGGCTACGTAATTATTTTTTTGTGAAATATTTGGAGAAAAAGAGCTAGCAGATTGGGCTATTTTATATGAGTGTTTGGTATTATAGGTATATTTGGTATTAGAAGCCAATCCAGCTTTTCGCTACAAGCCCACGGCCACAAAAGGTTTTTTTGTACACCACAAAAGGAGCTTCCGCCGGTCGCTCTTTTGTGGCTACAAAAAAATCCCTTTTGTGTCCGTCGGCTTTTCGCTTCAATCTGGGCTAAAAAAACCACGTATCAAAGCAACTCTTTTTTTATTCACAACAGCCTTTTTGCTTTTCAAATCCTTTATTTGTTTCAAAAAAAGTCTTTTTTAAAAACTTTTACCTTGGTCTAGTAACTTTTGGCTTCAAATTTGCACTAACAAACCGTCATCAATCATTTGCATCAAAAGATGCAACACTAATCAAACCCAAAAATATGTTAAAACGATTTTTTATTGTATGCTCTGGAGCCGATAAAAACCTCCTAAAAGCTTGTTCGGAAGGCGAACAAACCAAATATGTTGGCATTGGAGCCACTGTATTTTTTACGGCAATCATGGCTTTTTTAGCCAGTAGTTATGCCTTGTTTACCGTGTTCAACAATAGTTTTTTTGCACTTATGTTTGGCTTTGTTTGGGCCTTATTGATTTTCAATTTAGATCGTTTTATTGTTTCAACTATTCGCAAAAAAAATCAAGTTCTAGACGAATTTATCCAAGCAACTCCCCGGATTTTATTGGCCATTATTATTGCAATTGTTATTTCAAAACCATTAGAAATAAAAATATTCGAAAAAGAAATCAACACCGTTTTGCTACAAGAAAAAAATGCGATGATGCTTCAAAACAAAAAACAAGTTTCGCAATATTTTCAAACCGATGTTGCCCGAAATACCAATGAAATAGACCAGCTAAAAAAGGAAATTGCCCTCAAAGAAAAAGAAGTAAACGACTTATACGAAACCTATATCAAAGAAGCCGAAGGCACAGCAGGCACAAAAAAACTAGGAAAAGGCCCCGTTTTTAAAGAAAAAATAGCCAAACACGATACCGCTAAAAAACAATTGGACAGTTTGCGGCAAGCCAACGGCATTAAAATTGCCGAAAAAGAAAAATTAGGACTACAATTACAAAAAGATTTGGACCAAAAAGTAGCCCAAACCCAACCCATCATTGACGGATTTGATGGCCTAATGGCCCGAATAAATGCGTTGAACAAACTGCCAAAAGCACCTTCCATTTTTATCATGCTGTTGTTTTTGGCCATCGAAACATCGCCAATTATTGCCAAATTATTGGCACAAAAAAGCCAATACGATTTTGCTTTAGAAGATGCCGAGAATATTTTTAAAAGCCATTTGGAACAAGAGCAACACCATCGTGATTTACTAACCGCAACCAACAAAAACATCCATACCAAAGTATATGAAACATTGGATGATGATGCTGGTTTACAACAAAAACTTCGAGCCAATGCCTATGACTTAATTGTCAATCAAGACCAATATTTTTTTGAAAAACAGCGGCAAAACCTGCCCAAATCCTAAAACCCCATATTATTGATGGTAAAAAAAAACTCTGGCACAAACCAGAGTTTTTTAATCATCAATCAAAAACCGAACAAGTAATCAGCCTGTTCTATTGTGAATCTTTTTAACATCAATGAGATTATCCCAAATATGTTTTTAAGATTTTGCTTCTCGAAGTATGTTTCAATCTGCGAATGGCTTTTTCCTTAATTTGACGAACTCTTTCACGAGTCAAGTCAAAAGTTTCGCCAATTTCTTCGAGCGTCATCGGATGTTGGTCGCTCAATCCAAAATACAGTCGAACGACGTCTGCTTCGCGAGGTGTTAAAGTCTCCAACGAACGCTCAATTTCTGTACGTAACGATTCGTGAATCAGGTCTCGGTCTGGATTTGGCGATTCGCCCGAACGTAATACGTCGTATAGATTAGAATCTTCGCCTTCTACCAAAGGGGCATCCATAGACAAATGACGACCCGAGTTTTTCATAGATTCTTTAACGTCATTTACCGTCATGTCGAGCTCTTTTGCAATTTCTTCGGCAGAGGGCGGACGCTCATTGGATTGTTCCAACAAGGCATACATTTTGTTAATTTTGTTGATAGAACCTATTTTATTTAAAGGCAAACGCACAATACGAGACTGCTCTGCCAAGGCTTGCAGAATAGATTGACGAATCCACCAAACGGCATACGAAATGAATTTGAAACCACGAGTTTCGTCAAAACGTTGTGCGGCTTTAATCAAGCCCAAATTGCCTTCGTTAATCAAATCGGGCAATGTAAGTCCTTGATTTTGATACTGTTTGGCAACAGACACCACAAAACGTAAATTGGCTTTAGTCAATTTTTCTAACGCACGTTGATCGCCCGCTTTGATTTTTTGAGCCAACTCCACTTCCTCGTCTGCGGTAATCAAATCAACCTTACCAATTTCTTGCAAATATTTGTCTAATGAAGCCGTTTCACGGTTGGTTACCTGCTTCGTAATTTTTAACTGTCTCATCGTCGTTTTCTTTTTTTTTTAAAAGATTCTGGTTGTTATACGTAAGGCATCCTGAAAAAGTTACAATTTAGGGTTTATTTTTTTTTATTCTATATCTAAAATGGTGTTTAAGGTATTTGAGAATTCATTTTCGATTGAATTGTTATAGAACGGAACACCAGTAATTCGATATTTGTCGGAATCTATTTTTATGGTTTTCTTTTCGTCTTTAATCTGCTTTAGAAAATCGTCTTTCCATTTATCTTGTTCCTCAATATGTTTTCCTTTTGGTTCTATAAAAACTTGATACGTTAGTGCTTCTCCGCTTTTTTGTTTGCAAAATAAGATAAAGTCGGGTTCAAAAGCCCTACCATTTTTATCAATTATTTTTAATTCACGTTCATTACGGATTAGGTATATATTTTCATATTTTTTATTGATATTTTCAAAACGTTTCGCAAACATTTCAACAAAAGCTTTTTCTTCACTTGTGCCATAATTAGCATTATAAACATACCAAGGTTCGTTTAACACTAAATTTTGCTGTCCATCAGCACGTTCGTCGTATTTTTTAACTTTTATAGGCTTGTTTTTAAAAACTTCGTGAATTCTTTTCTGTTTGTATTCAGAACCTTCAAACTGAACTAAGTTTGATTTAATTTCCAATTCGATTTCCGATAGAACAGATTTCACTCCTAAATAATAATCTTTATTAGTTATTTCGGACAACCTTTTTTGGGTACTGTTTCAGCCCCTTA
>NZ_MUGT01000043.1 GCF_002217205.1 Flavobacterium branchiophilum NBRC 15030 = ATCC 35035
TTTGCGTGAGGGATAGCAGTGGAAATCCTTTTTTGTTTTTTTTCTTTAAAAAAACAAAAAAGATTGCAACGAATAGCCCGACCCGTAGTTTTACGGAGGGGCACGCCCAAAAATATAAGATTTTATGTTGGTTTTCAATTGGTTCTTTTTTGCTAAAATGAGTCAAAAAAAATAGTTCCGTAGCCCAGCTATGCAACGATTTTTTTTGAAAATTTTTTCTAAAAAAATAACTACCCATCTTTGGACTATTTTATAAATATATTTGATATAAACATGTTGCAACAACGAATTGCAATTGGTTGAAAAAAATTCAAAATAATCTCATTTTGCAATTCAAATAAAGGGAATAAAACAAGTATTGGCAAACTTCAAAATGTTAAAATTGAATCAAAACCCATTTTCGTATAACTTTTTTTGCTAATTTGCACTTTCAAATCAAATACTTATTAAGATGAAAAAAATAGCTATTGCCTTGTTATCCTTTTTGAATGTTGCAGCATTTGCCCAACAAAAACTCCATTTTAAAGCAACAATAACCAACAGAAACCATGATTACATTGTTATTTTAGAAGATGACAAAACCATTCAAAAAATAAACCTCAACAAAAATGGTGTGTTTGATGCCACATTTGATGTTAAAGAAGGATTTTATAATTTGTATGATGGGGTCGAATATACCCAACTGTTTTTAAAAAACAACTATGATATGCATCTTAAAATGGATGCCAAACAATTTGACGAAAGCATTCATTATGAAGGAATTGGTGCCAACGAAAACAATTTTTTAGCCCAAAGTGCCTTGAATGACGAAAAATTCGATTTAAAAAGTTTGTTGAGTTTAAACGAAAATCAATTCCAAGAAGCCATCAATAATAAAATAAAAAGCGATATTGAGTTGTTAAAACAAGCCCAACTGGACCCCACTTTTACAAACATTAAACAAAAAAGTTTAGAGGAGAGCAAAGTATATTTTACAGACTTTTACAAACAAGTAATTGCCAAAAAAGCACTCAATAACAGCCCAGCTCCTTCTTTTGACTATCGCAATATCAATGGAAAAAAAACCAAACTCGAAGACCTAAAAGGGCAATATGTGTATATCGATGTGTGGGCTACTTGGTGTGGGCCTTGCCGAGCAGAAATCCCTTTTTTGAGCAAAGTTGAAAAAGAATTTCACCAAAAAAACATTGCTTTTGTAAGTATTTCAATTGATGAAGAAAAAGATTTTGAAAAATGGAAAAAATTTGTTACCAGCAAAAACTTAGGTGGTATTCAACTATTTGCAGATAAAAATTGGAATTCCGATTTCATAACTAGCTTACAAATTAATTCCATTCCAAGATTTATTTTGATTGATCCATCAGGAAAAATCATCGATGCAGACGCTCCTCGCCCATCCGACAACAATTTAATTCAAAAACTGAACCTTTTATTGCAATAAAAAAATGAACAGATTCCTAATAATCATTTGGCTTTTCTCCAGCAATTTATGGGCCCAACAAAAGGACATAGCCCAACAAAATATCAACAACACCCTCAATCAATGGCACAAAGCAGCTGCAGAAGCTCGTTTTGACGATTATTTTAATGTACTTACAAACGATGCTATTTTTATAGGAACAGATGCTACCGAAAATTGGAATAAACAAGCTTTCAAAGATTTTTCAAAACCCTATTTCGACAGAAAAAAAGCCTGGCATTTTGAAGCCATACAACGAAACATCTACCTTTCCGACAACCAAAAAATGGCATGGTTTGATGAATTACTAAGCACTCAAATGAAAATTTGTAGAGGCTCTGGAGTGCTACTATTAGAAAACGGACAATGGAAAATCAAACACTATGTTCTTTCGATGACCATTCCAAACGATAAAACCAACGAAGTAGTAGCGTTAAAATCAGCTTTAGAATCTGAATTAATACACACACTTACAAAACCTTAAACAGCAAAACTCCAATTTTTAAACCCAATAATACCCCAACAAAACCCCAGGCACAGCTCCAACCGTAAGCCCCACCAAAAGCTCTTTTGGGGTATGTGCCTTCATAATCAATCTGGACGAAGCTACAAAACCACAAGCCAACACATTTAAAGCAATGATTAACAATCTATTAGTCTGAAAATGCCAACTCAATTGTCCTACAAAAATCAAAAGGGCCACTACCCCAATTTGGTGCAAACTCGCCTTGACATTAAAAAATAACAACATCAAAACCAAACAAGCACTGAGGAGCCCCGCCACAAAATAATAAAACAATTCTGGTGTTTTATCAATAGATATACCATTTTTCAACAAAGAAACAATCAAAATAATTTGCATAAAAACCGGCCACTTTCGTTGATGAACATTACACGTCATAAAAGAATCCACTTTGCCCAATGATTTTAACAAAAAATAAAACGTAATGGGCACCAATATCGTGATGATAACCACTTGAACCAAAAGCAAATACTGCTCCAAATCCAACATACTTATCACACTATCGCTGCCCCACAAAAAATAGCATGTCCCAAATGTTGGAATGAAAATAGGATGAAAAAAATAAGAAAATAACATTATAAATTTTTTCATATATATATATTTTAATAAAACGACCTACAATATGGGCGTGCCCCTCCGTAAACTCTGGGTCGGATTATCCGTTTCAAACAAAGTTCATTGAACTCCAAAAGAAATATAATATTGTGAAATAATCTTTTTTGCTCCAAAAAAGGGGGCAAAAAAGGATTTCCACTACTATCCCACACGCAAAACAACCCAAATTCACAACAACCAATGTACTCCAATTAATATAACTATCCGCAACTAGTACTATTTCATAACGTAAATTAGTTTTCTTCTCTTTGCGAGTTCAATGCCATCCAAAAAAAGCATACCCTTTAATTGAACTATTTTTGTAAGCCTAATTGACATCATAGCCCAACACGACACATTATTGTCGAGCAAAGGTATTTGAAAAAAATAATATTTTTTGAATTAAAAAAGGTTAATTAAAAAAAAAACATTATTTTTGTATAAGTAAATATTTGTTGAGACAAAATGTTCCTCAAATATAAAAAAAATTAAAAAAGTAAAGCTTTAAAACAAAAATAAGCCAATAATAAACTGATATAAATAACAATTAGCCCAACAGCTAAGACCAAAAAAACACATTCTATGAAAAAAATTAGTATGCTAACAGTTGCTATTGTATCGCTTTTGTCGTGTCAAAAAGATATAAAAGTAGATAACCCCACTTTTCAAGGCGAAAAAGATGGCTTGTTTTGGCAAGCCAATAGCTTTAAAGCAACCATAAACAGTGCAGGAAAACTAAGCATTACAGGAACAAAAGACAACGAAACACTTACAATTTCTACAAGTAGTAAAAACTTAGGCACCTACACTCTAGGCACTACCGACACCAATACTTATGCCTCTTTTATAACCTCTGGAACCGTAAGCTATAGCAAATATGAAACCGCCGTTACAACAGGAATGGTAAGCAAAGTATTGCTTACAAACGGAGGCACAGGATACACCTCTGGAAGCTCTGTTGGCACAACTGGCGGCACCGGACAAGGATTGCGTGTTTATATTCAAGTATCAAATTTAGGGGGAATAACACAAATAAAAGTAACCTCACCTGGAAACGGCTACAAATCAGGCGATGTAATAACCATAGACAGAGGCACAGCCGTGGGCGATGCAAAATTTATAGTACAAAACGTCATGTCTAGCAATGGCGAAATCATCATCAAAAGTTATGACGGAGCAACTATTAGTGGGGAATTTAAATTTAATGCAAAACTTACTACGGGTTCGTTTACAGATGCGGGAGTATTAAATTACCAACACGGCTTTTTTTACAGAATTCCAATAAATTAGTCCTAATAGACTTCAAAAACACAAGCACTTATCGTACAATAAGTGCTTTTTTATTTTGGTAAAAAAGATTAAATAAAAAAACTAAAAAAAATAGTGCCCGTGAAATAAAATAAGATTACATTTGTAGATATTTAAAAAGAGTACTTATGAACATTTTTGTTGGAAGTCTTCCATTCAGTATTGAGGAAGCAGATTTAAAAGAGTCTTTCGAGGCTTATGGTGCAGTTGATTCTGTAAAAATAATAACAGACAAATTTACAGGTCGTAGCAAAGGATTTGGATTTGTAGAAATGCCAAATGATAGCGAAGCACAAAAAGCTATTGACGAATTGAATGGAGCAACTGTTCAAGGTCGTGCAATTGTAGTAAACAAATCAGAGCCAAAACCAGAAGGCGAAAGAAGAAGTTTTAATAACAACCGTGGCGGAGATTCACGTGGTGGATACGGAAACAACCGTGGTGGAGACAACCGTGGTGGTGGAAACAGAGACAGATATTAATTATTTGTAAAAAAATTAGAAAATAACATTTTATTTTTCAATATAAACCATTCAATTTCATGATTTTATCAATGATTTGAATGGTTTTCTGTTTTTTTTTCAAAATGCAACAACTTTAAATCATATTTTATACATTTTTGTATATTTACAACCATAAAAATATTATTTTTGCTTCATAAAAAAATACAATTACTAAACTAAACTATGAGAACGATACAATTTAGAGAAGCCATTTGCGAAGCCATGAGCGAAGAGATGCGAAGAGATGAATCTGTTTATTTGATGGGTGAAGAAGTTGCGGAATACAACGGAGCCTACAAAGCATCAAAAGGCATGTTGGATGAATTTGGTCCAAAACGTGTAATAGATACTCCAATCGCAGAACTTGGTTTTGCTGGTATTGCCGTAGGTTCTGCCATGAATGGCTGCAGACCCATTGTAGAATATATGACTTTCAATTTTTCGTTAGTAGGAATTGACCAAATTATCAACAATGCAGCAAAAATGAGACAAATGTCAGGAGGTCAGTTTCCAATGCCCATGGTTTTTAGAGGCCCCACGGCATCGGCAGGACAACTTGGTGCCACACACTCTCAAGCCTTTGAAAATTGGTTTGCCAACACCCCTGGTCTAAAAGTGGTGGTACCCTCTACCGTATATGATGCCAAAGGTTTGCTTAAAGCTGCTATCCGAGACAACGACCCCGTAATTTTTATGGAGTCTGAACAAATGTATGGAGACAAAGGCGAAGTGCCAGAAGGTGAATATATTATTCCGATTGGTGTAGCAGACATCAAACGAGAAGGTAAAGACGTAACCATAGTATCGTTTGGAAAAATCATTAAAGAAGCCCATTTGGCAGCCGATGAATTAGCCAAAGAAGGTATTTCTTGCGAAATTATCGATTTAAGAACCGTAAGACCAATGGATTACGACACCATCCTTACATCTGTTAAAAAAACCAATAGATTAGTAGTTTTAGAAGAAGCTTGGCCATTTGCAAGTGTTGCCTCTGAAATAACCTATATCGTACAGGAAAGAGCTTTTGACTTTTTAGACGCTCCAATCCAACGTATTACTACAGCCGATACTCCCGCTCCCTATTCGCCAACCTTATTAAAAGAATGGTTGCCAAATGCGAACGATGTTGTTAAAGCTGTTAAAAAAGTTTTGTATAAATAATTAAAAATATTTTGAATAATAAAATTAGTCAGTCAGAAAAAAAAATTTCAGATTGACTAATTTTTTTAATTTACAGTCCATGAATCTCAAATTTAAATGCTTGTTGTTTTTTAGTTTTTTTGTCCTTACTAATGCCTTTTCACAAACAAAAATTAGTGGTTATGTGGTTGATAAAAAAAATCAACCCGTTCCGTTTGTAAACATTGCTTTCAAAAATTCTACCGAAGGGGTTTTGGCCAATGAAGATGGTCATTTTTATTTGGAATCAACAAAAATGTACCAAACCCTTGTGGCAAGTGCAGAAGGCTATTCCGACAAAGAAATCGCTTTAACAAAATCCGTTCTTTACGATTTTAAAATTGTTTTGTCTGAAAGAGAAAGTTTGAAAGAGGTAGTCGTTTTTAGAGGTAAAACATCCAAAAAAGACAACCCCGCCTTGGTTATTTTAAGAAAAATTTGGGCACGAAAACATCAAAATGGACTTAAAATGTTTCGTCAATACCAATACGACAAGTACGAAAAAGTAGAGTTTGACATGAATTCTATCGACAGTGCTTTTATGAAAAACCGTCTTTTCAAAGGTATGGAATTCATTTTCAAAAAAATAGATACTTCAAAAGTAACAGGCAAAACGTATTTGCCTATTTTTATTAACGAATCCCTTTCAGAAGTATTTGGCGATAATAAAATGGGTAAAGAAAAAGAAGTTTTGAAAGCAAATAAAAATTCTGGATTAAGAAACGATGATGGTGTAAATACATTTATCAAAGATTTGTATTCTAATTATGATATTTATGATAATTATTTAAAATTTTTCGACAAAAGTTTTACAAGTCCTATTTCAAAAACGGGTATAGATGTTTATAATTATGTTTTAAGAGATAGTGCCATAGTGGATAACAAATGGTGTTATAATATTGTTTTTTATCCAAGACGAAAAAACGAACTTACTTTTAAGGGCGATTTTTGGGTAAACGACACAACATTTGCCATAAAAAACATCAATATGGCCGTAACAAAAAGTGCCAACATCAACTGGGTAAAAGATATATATATTGAACAAGAATTTGACGTTGTAAATGATTCTGTATTTTTGCTTTCAAGAGATTACATGATGTCAGATTTTGCACTAAATAAAAAAGAAAAGTCAAAAGGAGTTTATGGCAAACGCACTACTTTATTCAGAAACCATCTATTTGACAAAGAAAAAAATTCTAAATTTTATGATGAAGAAATCAATTTTATAGACAACGAAGTATTTAAAAAGCCAGATGAATATTGGCAAACGAACCGATTTGAAAAGCTAAATAAAGATGAATTAGGTATTTATAAAATGTTAGATACCCTAAAAACAGTAAAAAAATTCAAACGGATGTACAATTTAGCCGCTATTCTTGGTACAGGATACATCAATATTGGTAAGTTTGACTATGGTCCTATTTATTCGACTTTTGGTTACAATGAAGTAGAAGGTGTACGACTACGAGTTGGCGGCAGAACTTATTTTGGCATGAATGATACATGGCGACTTCAAGGTTATACAGCTTATGGATTTAGAGATCAAAAGATTAAATATGGTATCTCTGGAAAATGGATGATGAATCCAAAAAACAGGTTGGTACTATCCGGCGGTTATAGACAAGATGTAGAACAAATTGGGGCCTCATTATCTTCTACCAATGACGTTTTAGGTAGAAGTTATGCTTCGTCTGGTATTTTTAATACCACTGCAAATGGAAAGCTTACTAGCATTCAACTAGCAAATGTTCAATTTGATGTAGAACCTATTAAAAATTTAAATATTAGCATTGGATTTTCTTACAGAACTTTAACCTCTGCTTCAAATACTTTTAGTTTGGATTATTATACAGACATTGCTCAAACAAGTATCCGAAGTACTGTAAAACAGGCTGATATTAATTTTCAATTAGATTTTACGCCCAAGAAAAAAAGCATTGGATATGGTGTAGAACGATCTACAATTGATGATAGATTCAGTAGATTTTTTATCAATTATAGCCATGGATTTAAAGGGGTTATCAATAGCGATTTCAAGTATGACAAATTACAGTTGTTTTACAAAAAACCATTGGCTTTAGGTGCCTTTGGCAATTCGTCTGTTACCATTGAATTAGGTAAAACTTTTGGCACTATACCACTAGGATTGATGAGTGTTGTGCCTGGAAATCAAAGTTATTTTTTAATTGGAAACACATTTAACAACTTAAATTTTTATGAATTAATAACCGATCAATATGCTACCTTAAGATGGGAACATAATTTTCAAGGCAATATTTTTGCTAGAATTCCAATGATGCGAAAACTCAATTGGCGAGAGATTATTGGCGTAAAAGCGGTTGTTGGCTCTGTTTCAGACAACAACAAACAAATCAACGCATCGGGGCTCGAATATATATCGCCAACTACACCCTATTGGGAGTATAGTGCCGGAATTGGCAATATTTTCAAAGTTTTTAGAATAGATGCCAGTTGGAGAGGCAACTATCGCAACATGACTGATGCCAATAATTTTAATGTCAAAGCGTCTTTTGGATTTTATTTTTAAATGGAAACAGCTATTGAATATTTAAAAAACAAAGATGGTATTTTTGAAAAAATCATACATTTGTATGGTGTACCCAAAATACCCAATCGGCCTGAAGGCTTTGAAACATTGGTATTACTAATTTTAGAACAACAAGTATCTGTTGATGTGGCTAAAGCTACTTTCTTAAAATTAAAAAATGGTGTAAATCACATTTTGCCCGAAGTTTTAATTCCATTATCTGAAGCTGATTTTAGACTATATGGTGTAAGCAGACAAAAAGCCAAATACATTCATTGTTTAGCTGAAGCCGTTTTGAATAAGCAAATCCATTTAGACCAACTTTCATCTAAAAACGATGAAACAATCAGAAACGAGTTAATTAAAATCAAAGGAATTGGACATTGGACTATCGATATTTATTTGATGTTTTGCTTAAAATCGCCCGACATCTTGCCTTTGGGCGACATTGCCGTTTCGCATACCATCAAAGAATTAACAGGTTTGACAACTCAAACAGAAATGGCTGCTTATACCGAAAATTGGAAACCATTTCGAACAATGGCTACCTATTTGCTATGGCATTATTACTTAAAAAAACGAAACCGAACTATTAGTTACGATCTTGAATAAATTTTATGCAATAATTTAAGAAATTTTATTGAAAAAAGATATAGATTTGTTACTTTTGCAAACTAAAATTTAGAAAATAAATATATATGACAACAAATACAAAATCAGTCGATGTGTTCATCGAAATTCCTAGAGGAAGCCGCAACAAATACGAATATGACTTTGAATTAAAAAGAATCCGTTTTGACAGAATGTTATATTCTGCCATGTTTTATCCTGCCGATTATGGATTTATCCCTGAAACTTTAGCATTAGATGGCGATCCATTAGATGTATTGGTCTTGTTTACAGAACCTACGATGCCAGGAATTTTAGCAGAAGTAAAACCAATTGCAATTTTTAGAATGGCAGACGACAAAGGTCCAGACGAAAAAATCATTTGTGTACCAGTTGCAGATCCGATTATGAATAAACTAAACGATATTTCTGATATAAACGAACACACCATAAAAGAAATTGAACATTTTTTCAGAGTTTACAAAGATCTTGAAAACAAATCTGTAGATGTACAAGGTTGGGGTGATGCTTCTGAAGCATTTGCAATGATAGCAGAATGTTCTGAAAGATTTCAAGGTTTAGATCAAGCTAAAAAAGACAGTTATTCTATCATTTTATAATATCTTAAAATAATCCATAAACACAATGTTGTTTATTAATAAATAACACAAACAAATTGGTTTATTTGATATATTTATCACAAAAAAAAGCCCCAAAATATTGGGGCTTTTTTTATGCTTTTTTAGCAATTTCTTTGATGTTTTGTTCTTTACTTTTTGGATAAATTAACAACACATCATCTTTATCTACAATAATATAATCATGCAAACCATCCACTACTACTAGCTTATTGGGATTGGTTCTAATAATATTGTTTGACGCATTTTCTAAAATCACCCTCGCATTGACTACCGCATTATCTTGCTCGTCTTTTGGCAATTTATCGTACAACGAGCCCCAAGTACCCAAATCATTCCAATCAAAAGTAGCAGGCAAAACAAATACATTAGTTGCTTTTTCTAAAATCGCATAATCTATCGATATATTTTCGGCATTAGAATAATGTTCTTGTATAAATTGTTGTTCCAAGTCGGTATTATAATATTCATATCCATTCAAAAAATGCTGATACATTTCAGGTTGATACATCTTAAAAGCTTCTAAAATAGAGCTAACACTCCATATAAAAATGCCCGCATTCCAAAGAAAATTACGACTTTGCAAAAATTTTCGTGCAGTCGGATAATCTGGCTTTTCTCTAAATTGTACTACTTTTTTAAAAGGTTGCTTTTCTAATTTATCAAACTGAATATACCCATACCCTGTATTTGGAAATGTAGGCAAAATGCCCAATGTCATCAACTGACCTTCGGCCTCACAATAATCAAACGAGCGTTGCAAATTATCTATAAATTGTACTTCATCTTCTATCCAATGATCACTTGGTGCAACAACCATAATTGCATTTGGGTTTCGTTTTTTTATTTTCATCGACGCATACAAAATACACGGTGCAGTATTTCGCATAGAGGGTTCCAATACTATTTGCGCTGCCGTAACCATTGGCAATTGCTTCAATATCAAGTCGTTATAATACTCTTGTGTCAAAATCAAAATATTTTCAGCAGGTATCAACTTAGACAATCTACTAAATGTTTTCTGAATTAAAGTTTCGCCAGTACCAAGCATATCATGAAACTGTTTTGGGAAATCGGTCGTACTCACAGGCCAAAACCTCGATCCAATTCCGCCAGCCATCAAGATGGCATAATAATTTTTATTCATCATAGTCATTTTGAATTGGCAAATCTATTCTAAATTTTTCAATTTTTCACATTAAAATTCACCTTGTTTATTGAAATTTATTGAATGTCAGTCAATAATTCTACTTCAGCATTCGGATTAAATAAATACAAACGACCACTACTCACTTCCAAACATTCGTATCTTTTGGTGCGAACGGCAATTTTTTTAAAAATTTTTCCATTTGATATACGAAAAAAACTACCATAAGGCAATTCAAATACAAAATGCAAATCGTTTTGAGGATCAAATTGTTTTAATGCCAATGATAAGGTAGCATCTCTGTCGCTACTGGCTGCGGGGTTTTTAAAATGCCTAGCCAATAAAGGCAACAACGAACTCGGAAAAATTTCGGGTCGAATAAAAGGCAACATCGTATGCTGAAAAGTGTGTTTCCATTCAATCCCATGAGGTTTAATGTGCCGGCCATATTTTTCAAATGCCACCAAATGAGCCATCTCATGTATCAATGTAATCAAAAACTTATACGGATTCAAATTAGAATTGACGGTTATTTGATGCCGCCCGTCCAATGCCCGCCTGTAATCGCCATGTCGGGTTTGTCGTTCATTAACAATTTTCAAATGAACGCCGTGTTTAACAATCAAATCAAAAACAGGTTTTACGGCTTGCTCTGGCAAATATTTTAATAAAATGTCGTTCAACTGATACAAATTGTTTTAAGGATTAGCACTCGAAACTTGCAAAGTTTTGCCATTGTAATAGCGCTGACCTGTCAAGGTAAACTCCATTATATAAGTAGCCATTTCCTTTGCCGTCAATGGTGCTTCATAACCAGGAAAAGCCTCGGCCAACATTTCTGTTTGAACTGCCCCCAAAGCCAGTACATTAAAACAAATTCCCGCCGTTTGATACTCCTCTGCCAACAATTCACTCCAGGTAATCAAAGCCCCTTTACTAGAACTATACGCAGATAGTCCCGCAAATTTTAAACTCCCCTGAATACCTCCCATCGAACTGATAGACACCACATGACTGCCTTTGTTCATATAAGGCAACACAATTTGTGTCAATTGGGCTACTGCAAATACATTTACTCTATAAACCATTTCAAAATCTTCCATGGTAGTCAATTCAAATGGCTTATGAAGCAAAGTGCCCGCATTGTGTACTAAAGCATCTACTGTGTTCATGTTTTCTTTCAAAAAATCTGACACAATTTGCCAATCAGTTGTCTTCGAAAAATCAACAGACAAACAACTAATGCCTTCTATAGCCATCAAAACTGGCGAAATTTGTCTAGAAAGTGCCAAAACCCGATGCCCTGCCGCAGCAAATTGTTGTGCAAGTTCAAATCCAATGCCTCTACTAGTACCCGTAACGATTATATTTTTCATTTATATCAATTAATTATTTCAAGTAACCACTCCAAAAGATTCAAAACAAACAACCTTTTCTATAATAGTAGCTTCTTGTTGGGCGTGCCCCTCCGTAAACTACGGGTCGGGCTATTCGTTTCAATCTTTTTTGTTTTTTAAAGAAAAAAACAAAAAAGGATTTCCACTGCTATCCCTCACGCAAAAAAAAACATAACACTAAAAATAATGTTAGCAAATCGACAGCCGCATTTTAAAAACAGTCCATCAGGGCAAAAATAAGAAAAAAAGATTTGATTTAAAATTAAAAATACTTTCTTTTGTATAAACTTTTATCCCTAAAAAAAATGGCCCACAACATCACTTTCAACATAGCCCAACAAGCAGATATCGAAGGAATTTTAGCACTCCAAGACAAATATTTAGTAACAAACATGTCCGAGGCCGACAAACAAAGAGGTTTTGTTACAACCCCTTTCAGTATAGCACAACTCAATACCATAATAGCCCAAGAAGGTTTGTTTGTTGCAAAAGACAATCAAACAATAATAGGTTATATTTTTGCAGGAAGTTGGCACTATTTTAGCCAATGGCCCATCTTCAACCATATTACAGCGCTGTTCGACCAAATCCAATTTGAAGGCAATACACCAACAATACACA
Source organism: Flavobacterium branchiophilum NBRC 15030 = ATCC 35035 (assembly GCF_002217205.1). Lineage (GTDB taxonomy): Bacteria > Bacteroidota > Bacteroidia > Flavobacteriales > Flavobacteriaceae > Flavobacterium > Flavobacterium branchiophilum. The sequence goes on from NZ_MUGT01000043.1 coordinate 12,527, forward strand.
ATAGCTTTCAATATGGCCCAATTTGTATCGATATAAAATATAGAGGTACAGGACTTATCAAGCCTTTTTTTGAATTCATGCGTAGTAATATGGTAAAAAAATATCCAATATCTCTTACATTTATCAATCAAATAAACAAACCATCATTTATAGCACACACCAAAAAAATACAATGGCAAGTCATTACAGAATTTAGTTTCAACAACAATCAATACTTTTTATTAGGCTACGACATGAATAAAGAGTTAGTTTAATTAATATATTTTCTTATATAATAAACTAAATTGTTCGTTTTTAGCAGGTAAATTAATTTTAATAGTTTGGTTTTTCATATTCGTTTCACACACAAATTGATGGGTAGCACAAACAAAATGTAATGAAGGTTTTTTATTGTTTTCAAAAAAACACCTCCCATGATGGCACAAAGTATGATGAGGCAAATAATTAAAGAAAAAATTACCATCAGCATCAATAGTCAAATGATATTTGGCAATTCGATTGGAGGCTATGTCCAAATTTTCAACAGCCTGAAGCTGGTAGGTGCCTATAATGGGTACATTTGCAGCAGGGCTAGAAACCGAAAACAAGTGGTAATGAAATAAATAAAAACAAAACAAACCAATAGGAAAAAACATCAGCTTTACCCCTTTTTTTTGTAACAGATTGGTATAAATAGTTTTTTTGGAATATAGCAGGATGATCCAAAACACAAAAGTAATAAACAATAAAATAAAAAAAACCGTACTCATTTTTTCTTTATTAAATACTATACCAAATATACGTGTAAATTTGAGGTAAAAACAAAAAAAACAGATACATTCAGTACGTGAAAAACTGCCGTTAATTATTTTTCAAAAATAGTAAAAAAATAAAATAAAAATAGTGTTTATTTACAAATTATCATAAATAAAAAGGGAATTAATCCTCTTAATATATTATCTAAAAACATTTCGATAACTCCTTAAGAGCCGCAAATGGAATCGGTTTAACTCATTGGATTTTATTTTTTATAGGTATTCGTTGATTACAATTCATTGCTCGGCTTACAGGTACAAGGATATGCTAGATGTTGAGAGAAGTTTTATTTGTTCATTTCGAGTCTCAATTCCTGTATTTTCTCAATTGTTAAACTTGTCAATTTAGAAATTAATTCATTTGATAATCCTTCAATAATCCCATTTTTTGCAATTTCAA
>NZ_MUGT01000044.1:0-9167 GCF_002217205.1 Flavobacterium branchiophilum NBRC 15030 = ATCC 35035
ATGTAAATAACTCGATTTTAATATTAAGGTTGATGTTAAAATATCTTTTCTAAATTCATATCCTGATTTTAATTCAAATAAATTTCCGTTGCTTTTTCTATCTAACAAATGTGCATCTAATCCAAAAAAGTCCATTTTATTTTCACTCTGTTGTGTTGTTAGTGTTACATTATTGATATTCTGAAATAGTTCAGGAAAGTTAAAAATATCTGTTTGATACTTTTGAGGTGTTTTTTCATTAATATATCTTGAGGAAAATATTAAAATCTTATGTTCTTTAAATTTATTGGAGTAAACAATTTTTTCATCAAAACGTTGATTGCTTTCATTCAAATCCTCTTTTGATAAATTGTTATTAAAAAGTAAGTTAGTATTTGTTGTGTTGATAGTATTATTGAAACTGCTTGAAATTTCAAGCATTTTAGTTTTAGAAATATTATTTGTTACATTTATTTTACCAAAATTAATTATTTTTTTCTTACTCAAATGAAAGTTTTCAGAATTTGAAAATGAATCATTATTTATTGAGTAAAATTGATAGCTATTTCTAAAAAAATCGTTTTCATCTGAATTTAAAAAAACTAATGTTTTTAATTTAATTTTTGGTGTTATCGTGTAAATTGAATTAAAAGATGCTAATTCAGCATTGTTAAAATTAATTTTTTGAGATTTTAAATTAGGGTTTATTGCATTTAAATTTATAATTTTATTAGCATTTTGACCATCTCCAATACAATCAATATCATCTGGGTTAAAGGGCTTTATGAGGTCATCAACTTCTCCAATTGCATCTATTCCAATATTATTAAGATTACCAATAAAATAGTGTTTCGCTTTTTTGCCAAATGACATTAAATTTGTTCTTACTTCGTATCTGTTTTCAGAAACTACACCGTAGCCCATTGATAAGTTACCAAACCATTGTGCTTTTATATTTTTTTTAAGTGTTAGATTAAGAGCTACTTTATCACTGTTTTCAACTCCTTTTAACAGCCTATTATTAGAATATTTTTGGTAGATTTCAACATTATCTACCACATTAGCATTCATATTTTTTGTTAATAATTTATAACCGTATTCAAAAAAATCATCCCCTCCTACCATAACTTTTGACACTTCTTTTCCACCAATTTTTATAGTACCATTAGCAGTTACTGTAAGTCCAGGAATTTTTCTTAATAAATCTTCAACAACAGTTTCATTACCTTTTGAAAATGCTTTAGCATCTATTATAATAGTATCTTGTTTTATAGTAATTGGAGATTCTTTTTGCAGTATTACCTCGTCAAGAGATACTATTTCATGTTTTAAAACTGCATTTTGTGTATAATTTTTATTGTTGTTTATAGTAATTTTATTTTTAACCGTTTTATATGATAAAGCTGAAAAAAAAATGTCAATATCACCTATTTTATTTGTTATTAATTTATACTTACCTTCTTTGTCTGTACTTGTAAAACCAATAATAGAATTATTGCCATAAGGTTTTATATAAATATTTGCAAAAGAAATAGGATTATTTAAACTGTCATTCACTATCCCTAAAATTGTAGCTTGTGCAAACAAAAAATTGCCTAATAACAATGTTATTAGGCAAAAATAAATTTGTTTTGAAATTCTATTTTTTTTCAACTTCCCATTCATATACTTGTTCAATTGTATGTCTTTTAGAGTTTTCACTACTTGATATTGTACCGCGAGGCATTATTTTGTTAATTCGTGCAAACATTGATTTTTGTTGATTATCAAATTTTTCTACAAATTTTTTTAATGTAACTTTTTCTGCATTTATAGTTTGAAATACTTCAATTTTAAGTTTATTATTTGATGGATATTTTATTTTGGTAGCAACCCAATGACGGTATCCAGCATCATCTGAAATTTCTAGTATTAATCCTGGTAGTCCATGAAACTTCCAAGGGCCAAAAGAAATTGGAATTTCAGTAGTAAACCATGCAACATAGTTTCTACCTCTAAAATTCAATATAGCTTTGTTGCAAATAAAGTTATTTATTTTTTTTACTTCACTATTTTCAGAAAGTATCCATTGCATTAATGGAATCTCTTCAACTATTATATAATCGTCCTTTTTAATATTTAAAATTGATTTAATAGAATCATTAGTTATATCTATGTAATTGTATTCATCAATCGATCGTTCTGTTATTTTTATTGAATTTGTCTCGTAATCAATCTCTTTTTTTTCTTCTTTATCTCCTGTAGAAAATAACTTAAACAAAGAAGAACTTTCATTGCAATTCAAGATGCCTTTGCGTGTTATGTAAGCGTTGTTAATTTCTAGCTTGTATTCCACTTCTACTTTTCCTTTATCTTTTTGAGCAAAAGAAAATACGGAAAATAAAATAAATATAATTTTAATAAACAAGTTTTTCATTTTTTTTATTTTAAATATTGCGGATTAAAAATCTAATCCGCAATATTATTGTTAAATTATTACATTGCTGCAATAGTATCTTTTAGCATTTGTTTACAATCAGCCGCTGAGTTACAAGGCAAATCCCAACTACCAACTAATTCTCCTCCTTGATAGATTCTAATATGGCATACCCCACATGCTTTGTTAAATGTAGATTTAACTACATTTTTGTTTGTTGTCCCTGCAAATGTACTTATAGAAAACAACATCAATGATAATCCTAAAATTAATTTTTTCATAATTGAAATTTGGTGTTTCCATCTTTTGGCAGGACAAAGACTTCCGCTTTAAATAGTTTATATTAATCTACCGTTTTTGTTACTCAATACTTTAAAGAACGAATATAAAAGAAAATAATTGTTAAATGGTGTTAAAAAAAATAATTTTTGCTAACTTTAGCTTACCAATACGTTGGTTTTACGTTAAATTTTAACACGCTTACTTTTCTAAATCGTTCTTTATTATACGTTTCGTTCTCATATGGTTTCTTGCAACTATTAAATACACGAAAGTTATTGCGTTTTTAACATAGTGTATCTACTTTACGAAAGTACAAACAAAAAAATACTTTGCAACTTTTTTTATTAAAAAAAATTACAAGAATAAAAATGAGAAGCAAGAAATTAGAAGCAAGAGGTTAGAAGTGGGAGAACGAAAAGAAAGAAGTTTGAAAAAAACTTTGGTGAGTGGAGGCTGTCCATTGGGGGTTGCCCGCATGAGGGATAGAGCAAGGCACCATGTGCTCGTGATAGCCCGACGGCAAAAAAAGGAAGCCCCGCCTGAAGGGTTTGGGGCGTGGGGGCTTTCTTTTTTTTGGCGGCATGCCCTTGTGTGGATGGTTCTTTTTTGTTGTAATTATTCAAAAAAAACAGTTACGTTGTCTGGCTATGCAACGATTTTTTTTTGAAATTTTTTTCTAAAAAATACTACGCATTTTTGGACTATTTTATAAATATATGTGGTATAATTCTGACAAAGATATTGATGAAATGTCCTTGATTTTTATGTGTTTTGATTTAATTGATGTCTATGAAAAAATCTTGTTTGAGGACTTCGATTTCTTGTAAGGCATTGATTTTGTGTTCAAAAATTTGCCATTCTTTTGTAGGGCAAAGTCTTATTTTGTTGCCTCGAATCATGATATCGATGGGCATGTCAAAAAAATCGACATCGGTAACCCAACGGTATTCTAAATGGGATTGAACTTTTTTGAATTCTAGTTTGGGTAAGTTGGTGTAATGGAGGTATTGATTGAAAATGGGGGTTAGGTCGAGTTTGCTTTCTTGATTGAAAAAAGCGATAACAGCTTCGGTATCAATAATTTGGTGTTTGAAATGTTGGGCATAGTCGTAGAGCATTTTCCACCAGCGTTCGTCGTTGTTGATGACATTTCGGATGGTGTGGAGCATGAATGCACCTTTGTAATACATATCGCTCGAGCCTTCGTTGGCTACTCCATATTGGCCAATAATGGGTTTGTCTGCTTGTATGTTTTGTGCTAAACCATTGATGTAATATTTTGCTTTTGTAGCTCCATATTTACATTCTAAATATACGGCTTCGGTATAGCACGTAAAGCCTTCGTGTATCCACATATCGGCCACGTCTTTGCTGGTGATGCTGTTGCCAAACCATTCGTGTCCGCTTTCGTGTATGATGATAAAATCGAAAAGTAAACCAAAATTGGTGCTGGATAAATCGGTGCCAAGATAGCCTTTTTTGTATTGGTTTCCGTAGGCCACGGCACTTTGATGTTCCATGCCTAAATAGTTGGTTTCTACCAACTTATAGCCATCTTCTTTGAAAGGGTAGGGGCCAAATTTGGCTTGAAAGCAGTCCATCATGGGTTTTACTTCTTGAAATTGTATTCGGGCTTTGGCTTCGTTTTCTCGGAGTACATAATAATCTAAATCGAGGCCGCCATGTTTGTCGCTAAAATGGATGTAATCGCCTATATATAATGTAATATCGTAGTTGTTTATGGGGTTTTTTACTTCCCAGTTCCATCGTGTAAAACCGTTTTTGAGTTTTTCGCTTCCCTTAAAACGGCCGTTCGACACGCCTACTAGCCCGTCTGGGATGATGAGTTTGATGGTGGCTCCTAAATTGGGTTCGTCTGTTTGCGAGTCTTTGCACGGATACCATAAGCTTGCTCCTGTTCCTTGTACGGCTACTCCAATAAAATCTTTACCATTTTTGTCTTTTGTAAATACAAACCCACCGTCCCATGGGGCTCTTTTGGCAATTATTGGGTTTCCTGAATAATAGAAAGCTATTTTTTCGGTATTGCCCATGCTTAATGTTTCGGCAAAATCGATAAATACAGCATTAAATTCACGTTTGTATTCGAGTTTGAACCCTTTGAATTTGATGCTGTCTATTTTCATGTTTTCAAATAAATCTATCTGAATAATATTGGTATTTTCTACTACTTTGAAAGTAATTTCATTTAAGCCATATATTTTTTTTTCTTTTGGCAGTACTTTCACCGTAAGGTCGTATCGCATGACATCGAAGCTGGTTCTTTCGGGTCTTAAACCTCCAAATAAGGTGTCTTTTCTGGTAAATGTTTCCTGAGCAAGTGCTATTATACTGGCAGATAAACAGATGGTTAATAAAATTTTTTTAAGCATTTTTTTAAAGTTTGGTTTGTTAATTATTTAGTTTGGTTTTTTTAAATTATTTAAAACCCATTCCATTTCGGGGTCTTTTTTGGAGTAACGGTCTTCGATGGTTGGAATTATAACTTGGTGTGGCATGACTCCTCTGCCCTCTATTGGGGTTTGATGTGCTGCTATACAGGCAATTAAACCAAGGTGCATTTTTAATTTTGAATGTGGTAACATGATTTCGGGCATGATGCCAGCCACAGTGCCATTGGCTGCTCCTCCTGTTTCGTTGCCCACAATTGTGGCTCTTTTGGATTCCTTTAATTCGTTGGAAATCAAGCATGAAGCAGAAAAACTTCCTCCATTGACAAGCACGTAAAGGGTACCTTTAAATGCTTTGCTTTTTGGTTTGAACTGGTTTTGAAACATGTTGTAATAATATTGTCCGTTTGCATTTTTGTGGGTTGATGCCCAAAAATAGCCGAATGTGAATGGGGTTGAAATGATTTTAAGTGTTTTTTGGTACCATTTTTTGCCCGAAAAAACACCGTATTTATACAGACTGAATCGAGAAGTGATGTCTGATTTTTGTAGAAAAACAAAGCTTGAGTCTGCCAAATAGGAGTACAATTCTACAATTTCGGCTAAACTACCGCCTGGATTGTCCCTTAAATCTAATATTAAAGTTTTGGATTTTAATTGTTGTATTTGATCAAAACAATATTGATAACATTTTTTGTAATTTCCATACCTGAATCGGTTGATTTTGAGTACGGCAATACTACTGTCTTTTTCTAAAAAATGCAAATTTCTAGAAAAATTTTTGGTGTTTGAGTCATAGCCCCACAATTTTTTTGCTTTTTTTGCTACTGTAGTTGTTTTTGGTTGTTTTTCGGTTTTCTTTTTTGTTGTATTGCTTGTGTCTGGTTTTAATCGTTTGACAACACACCATTTGATACTGTCTTGGGACTTTAATTCTAAAAGTAAGCTGTCTTGTAATCCAAATTCAGAGGTGTATAAATCACCAATTGATTTGCCTAATTTTCGATATTTAAAGGTTTTATTAAAGCCATCTGAGGCAAACCGTTTTTCAAAAACAGCAGCTAAACTGTCTATTTTGTGTTTGTTAATACTTAAAATTTCTGATTTTTCGGGTATATTTTTTGATAGGGAATTGTTTTTTACAATATATAGCTTTTGATCAAGATATTCCATTTCCAGTTGAGAGAAAGGCCCTTTTCCTTTTTTGTTTAAAGCAGCTATTTCTTTTTTAGTATATTGTTTTCTGGGAATGCTTAATCCAGAATGTCCTTGTTTAATAGCAGCTACTAACGGGCTCAATTGGGTATATAGTTCGTAAGGAGTTAGGGGTTTTTTGATGGTCGTTTTCAGACTGTCAAATTTATAATCTAAATCTTTTTTTGAAATATACCAATACAATTTTGGGTGCATTTTTTGCATTTTTGTATAGGTAAAGTCAATATCTTCTTTTATTTTTTCAATTGATAAAGGCTTGATTAATTGAGCATTGTGCTGCTTGATAGATGAACATCCGCAAAGTTGTATAAGCACAATAAGTCCTAATATTTTTTTACACATAGCTATTTGAAAGTTTTGGTAAACTTAATAAATATTATTTTATGTACAAAAAACTATAAAAATAAATTTAATAAAATTAAAAATTTTCAAATACACCCAAGCCAAACAAAGCAAAATCGTATTTAACGGGGTCGTTTGGGTCTAAAATTTTAAGGTTTTTGTCGAGCTCTGCTAATGCTTTGGCATCATTTTGGGTTCTGGTTAATAAACCGAGTTTGCGGGCCACGTTGCCAGAATGTACATCGAGCGGACAAGAAAGTAGGGAAGGGGAAATGCTTTTCCAAATTCCAAAATCAACGCCGCAATTGTCTTGACGAACCATCCATCTTAAAAACATATTGAGGCGTTTTGCAGCAGATTGTTTTGAAGGGTCTGAGATATGTTTTTGGGTTCTGGAAGTATGTGGAATTTCAAAGAATAATTTTTTTAGTAAGGTTATTTTTTCTTGTATATTGTATGTTTTTTGGGTGTCATAAAATACAGATTCAAGTCCATTGTGCTGATTGTAAAGATGTTGCAACCCTTTGATAAATACTATAAAATCATGTCCATTAAAAGTTCTGTGTACAAATTGTTCTAATTTTTTTAAATCTGTCTCATGGTGATTTTTTACAAAATCAAAAGGCGATTGGTCTAACAAATCCATCATTTTTTGGGCATTTTTGATGATCATTTTTCTATTTCCCCATGCTATAGTAGCACTCAAAAAAGCGGCTATTTCTATATCTTCTTTTACAGAAAATTGATGCGGAATAGCAATAGGATCGGATTCAATAAAATGAGGCCGATTGTATAAATGTACTTTTTCGTCCAAAAATTCTTTTAATTCGACTAAATGTAGTTTTTGATGTGCCATTATTTATATGATATTGCCGTCCACCATAGTGAGCTTCCTATCGGCCTTATTTGCCAATTCTTCATTGTGAGTAACAATTACAAATGTTTGTCCGAATTCTTCTCTTAATTTAAAAAAAAGTTGGTGCAAATTCTCGGCCGAAACGGTATCTAAATTCCCTGAAGGCTCGTCTGCAAAAATAATTGCTGGCTTGTTGATGAGCGCCCTTGCCACTGCAACTCGTTGTTGTTCGCCTCCTGAAAGTTCACTTGGTTTGTGGTGTATTCGATGTGAAAGGCCTAAATAATCCAATAATTTTTTGGCAGCGTCTTCTGTTTCTTTTTTGTTTTTTTGTGCTATAAAACCTGGAATACAAACGTTTTCTAATGCCGTAAATTCTGGTAATAATTGATGAAATTGAAAAATAAAACCTAAATTGTTATTCCTAAATTGTGACAGTTTTTTGTCATTTAATGTCAATATATTTTCATTATTGATTATTAATTGGGTGTTTTCATTTATATTAGGCTTGTCTAAGCTGCCTAAAATTTGTAACAATGTGGTTTTACCAGCCCCAGATGCCCCAACAATTGAAACAATTTCGCCCTTTTGTATATGTATATCAACTCCTTTTAGTACTTGCAGTTGGTCGTAATTTTTTACGATGTTTTTTGCCTGAATCATGATGTTATTTTTCACAAAGAAACAAAAAAAAAATACCATATTTAAAATTATTTTCTTGTGCTTATTGTTTTTGGCATCAAATTTGTAAATTGCTTGCCCATAATAGTTTATTTTAATCTTTTAATTTTATCACAATGAAAAATCAATTGCAATTACCAGTAACTGAAAGTCAAGATGATCATAAATATATGAAATTAATTTTGGGAATTATTTTTGATATTGTCGGAATGTTATCCTATATATTGCCTGGTTTGGGCGAATTTACAGATGTAATTTGGGCCCCAATATCTGGTATTATCATGACAAAAATGTATCATGGTACTACGGGAAAAGTAGCTGGTTTTATTGAATTCATTGAAGAAATTGTACCTGGTATTGATGTTATTCCTACATTTACTTTAACTTGGATATTTGTATATGGTTTTAAAAAATAATGTAGATTTTACCCAAAAGTTGCATCAAATTACGGCACACCGAGCCAGCAGAGACGAAATAGCAGCATTAGTTTTGCTCGATTTGAAACTTTTGAAGGCTACTTTTGAATTTGCTACTGATTTTTCAAACAAAAATCATTTTAAAGGCTATTGGGTTTTAGAGTTGGTTTTGATGCAAAACATCGAGCTGATAATACCTTATTTGGATATTTTTTGTAATAATTTAAAAAATATTTCAGTTGATAAAGCTTTAAGACCAGCCGCTAAGATTTGTATGACAGTGGCTTATAATTTAAAAATAAACAAAAAACATAAAAATATTATTATTGAATCGTGTTTTGATTGGTTGATTTCTGATGTTAAAGTAGCAACAAAAGCATATTCCATTCGAGCATTATTTGAATTTGGAAAACAACACCCTTGGATATACCCAGAATTACAAGCCATAATCGAACAAAATTTTGCTACGGAATCCAATGCCTATAAAGCAGTAGCTAAAGAAGTAATGACCAAAATATCCAAAAGCTTGAAGTAATACCAAATATACCTATAAAATAGTCCAATCTACT
>NZ_MUGT01000044.1:9174-19133 GCF_002217205.1 Flavobacterium branchiophilum NBRC 15030 = ATCC 35035
ATATATTTGGTATAAATTACAAACAAGTACCCACTTTTTTTTGACTAATTATCAAAAGGCAATATCTGCTAAACTATTATTTTCGAGTATCATCAAAGTATTGTCTCTTATTTCAATCATCAATTTTCTTACAGCACAGGTTGTTTCATTTGTACAATCTATACAAGGTTCATAAAAATTATGACTAGAGCAAGGAAGTAAAGCAATTGGGCCTTCTAAAATTCGATATACCGATGCCATATTGATGTCTTTGGGGTCTTTTATCAAATAATAGCCACCACCTTTGCCTTTTTTGGCACCCAAAAAACCTGAATGTCTTAATAATAATAATATGCTTTCAAGAAATTTAATCGAAATATTTTCGCTTTTTGCAATTTCAGCTATTTGTACTGGCATTTGATTTTCCTGTCGAGCCAAGAAAGTTAAAGCTTTTATTCCGTATTTTGTTTTTTTTGAAAGCATATTAGGTATTTTTTTTAAATCGTTTGCTATTGATATTAAAAATACAAATTTTTACTTTAATACACAACTTTTTTTATTAATTCTTCGGTTATCATCTGCATGACCTCTTCAGATTTATAACATTCATGCGAACTGTTCTTAATGATATTCGTTGTAAGATTCATTTTGATATACCATGCTGAAATTGGTTTATAAGCGTCATTTTCTCCAAAATATAAATCTATTTTACAGTTTGGTTTGGTTTTTTCATATCGCAAACGTGTGGCAGAAATTGCAACTAAATTTTCAACTTTCAATCCTTTTAATACCGATTTCCAGCCAATCGTACCGCCAATACTAAAGCCTAATATTATAATTTTTTCTGTTTCTAACGTCAATAATGTATTCACTGCATGGTCTATACCATAATCAATAAAATCTTTGTGTTTATTTATTAAAACAGTATTTTTACTTCCTAAAAATTGACAATTATAATAAATTATTTCAAAAAAAGGTTCTAATTTGTCAATATAAGCTTGTATCCAATTGTTGTTTTCGTCGCCATTTATATCAGACAGGATTACAAGTCTATTGGTATTACATGTATTAGATACGTTCATCCAAAGCCTGCTCCAAATCGGCAATTACATCAGCTACGGTTTCTAATCCTACCGATACTCGTACCAAACCATCGGTAATGCTAACGGCCAGTCGCTCCTCTACGGTTAATTTGCTATGGGTTGTGGAGGCTGGATGGGTAACAATGGTTCGGGTATCGCCCAAATTGGCAGACAATGAACATAATTTTATTTTATCCAAAAAAGCCCGCCCTGCTTCTAGTCCGCCTTTGATTTCAAAAGCCACAATATTGCCTCCTAATCGCATTTGTTTTTGTGCAATTTCATATTGTGGATGTGATGGCAAAAACGGATATTTTACACGATTTACTTGCGGATGTTGTTCTAAAAAGCTGGCTACTTTCATTGCATTTTCGCAATGTTTTTCTACACGAACAGCCAATGTTTCCAAACTTTTTGACAAAACCCAAGCGTTAAACGGCGAAAGCGAAGGCCCCGTATTGCGTGAAAACAAATAAATTTGTCTTATCAAATCGGCTTTACCAACCGTGATGCCTCCCATCACACGTCCTTGTCCATCAATCAATTTGGTTGCAGAATGTATGACTAAATGGGCCCCAAATTGTATAGGATTTTGAATGTAGGGTGTGGCAAAACAGTTGTCTATAATCAAAATAAGGTTGTGTTTTTTGGCAATATTTCCTAATAATTCTAAATCGATAATGTCTATGGCTGGATTTGTAGGCGATTCTGCATATAAAATTTTAGTATTGGGCTGAATCAAACTTTCTATTGTTTCGGGTTTGTTGATATCGAAATAACTGGTTTGGATAGTCCATTTTGGAAAATAAGTTGTATACAATGCGTGGGTCGATCCAAATACACTTCCCGCCGAAACGATGTGGTCGCCAGCATTGAGCAAGGCCGCAAATGTAGAATAAATTGCTGCCATACCCGTAGCAAAAGCATAGCCCGCTTCGGCACCTTCCATAGCACATATTTTTTCTACAAATTCGGTGGTATTGGGATTGCTAAATCTACTATAAATATTGCGTTGTTTTTCTTCCGTAAACGAAGCCCTCATGTCTTCGGCATCTTCAAATATAAAACTCGATGTAACATACATAGGCACCGAATGCTCTAAATTTTGTGTTCGCTCGGATTGGTTGCGGATGGCTTGGGTTTCAAAACCTAAATTTTCATAATTCATAATATCGCCTCTTTTCCTCAAAAAAAGGAAATTCCTGAAAGAGGTATCAGGGGTTTAGTTGTTTTTTGTAGTTTATTGAGGCTAAATTCTAAATACAATTCACCAATAGAATTAGCCTATTTTGGGCGTTCCCCAAGGGTCGGGCTATCCGTTTCAATCTTTTTTTGAGGCAGAAAAAGCCTCAAAAAAAGGATTTCCACTGCTATCCCTAACGCATCAACACCGTAAAAAATAGCATTTAACCTTTATTGACAATATTGTGCTATCATATCGACTGCTTTTGGATGTCCTAACAATCTGGCTTTTTCCAAATCTTTGCAACCTTCTTTATTAAATTTCAACGATACAAATACCATTGCTCGCATATAATATGCTTTTGAAGATTCGGGCTTTAAATCTATGGCCTTTGACAAGTCCTCAATAGCTCCTTTCTCATCCTGCAACATGGCCTTGCTAATGGCTCGCATCATATAAAAACCAGGCTGTTTTGCCTTATCCTCTCCTGATTTTTCTAAATCTTCCAAAACACCTTTATGGTCAGACAACTCACTTCTAATGGCAGCCCGAGCATAATAGGTATTAGCATCTTCTTTAAGCTTTAATGCTTTGGTATAATCGGCTTCAGCTCCTTTATAATCTTTCAATTTGCTTTTTGCCATACCTCTATTTACATAAATGGCATCGTTTTTAGGCTCTATTTTCAAGGCTTGATCAAAATCTGCAATAGCTCCTTCAAAATCATTTGCTTTCACTTTTTCGATACCACTTTTATTATACAACAATACTGTCTGAGCATTCATACTAAATGTTGAAAAAAATAAAAATAAGACAGATATTTTTATAAATTTTAAAAAAATCATATTATAATTTTTAAACCCCAATTGGAGTACCATTTACAAACACTTCATATACCACCGTTGCAGTTGGCTCTACTGTTTTTGAAACAGAACAATATTTGTCAAACGACAATTGTGCAGCCCGCCAAGCTTTGTCTGGATCTACTTTTCCTTCCAAAAAAAATTGAACTTTGATGGTTTTAAAGGGGTTGGCCTCTTCAACTGCCTCTCTTGTTCCTTCTACATCGGCTTTAAAAGAAGTGATGTCTTGTCGCTGTTTTTTTAATATCGAAATCATATCTATTCCGCTACATCCAGCTACAGCCATCAATACCAGTTCCATGGGACTTGCTCCCATATCATTACCACCAAAACTAGGTCGTGCATCTACATCTACAACATGACCTCTGTCATTTTTCAATTGAAAATGAAAATTTTCGTTTACTCTTTCTAATGTTACTTTCATATCAGTCCCTCCCTAACCCTCCCAAAAGGGGAGGATGTGAGACTGGAGGGTTAGTCTTTTTTAAAGTTGTTTATGATACGTTTGCTTCGCACTTTCTATTTGTTCTTCCGCTGTTATTTCAGGAAACAACACATAACTTGGTGCTTGAATCAAGGCTATTTTTTGCACCTCAATTTCTATTAATTCATGAATGGGAAATTTGTCAGTAAAAAGTGATTTTATGATTCCTGCTTTTGTTTCAAAATCAATATCATTTTTTTCAATAATTCTGGCAATTCCTTTTACTTTATACCCTTTTTGAACAAAAACATCTATAAAACTTACACATACTTTGTTGTGGACTCTGATGTTTCGAACCGAGTTTGGCGAAGCAATATTGGCTATCAACAATGTTTTATCATCTATACAAGTAAACATTTCTTTGGGCGACACATTCGGAAAATGATCCTCGTCCAAAGTGGCTAACCAACACAAAACACTTTGGTTGATGTATTGTTTTATGGTGCTGTCAATAGTTGTTTTCATGTGTTTTAGAAACCCTTACCTAGCCCCTCCAATGAGGAGGGAGCGAAAAAGGATTGTTTTTTTTTAAGTTAAGCCTTTCTACTTGTTGCTCATTTCCCCTTCGGGGGTTAGGGGGCTTATCCTTTATCCGACAATCTCAAAATATCTCCAAAAACCCCTCTTGCCGTTACTGCCGATCCTGCCCCTGCTCCCTGAATTACAATGGGTCTGTCGCCATAAGATTCGGTGTATATTTCAAAAAACGAATCCGAACCTTTTAATCCTCCTAATGCGGTATCTTTTGGTACAGAAACTAATTTTACTTCTAAATTACCTTTGTCGTTTTGCAAATCGCCAGACAATTCGCCAATGTATCTTAACACATGATGGGGCTGCTGGGCTTCTTTTATTTGGGCATAAATAGCATCAAATTCATTTAATTTAGTTAAAAAATCAGCGGCACTTCCTGCTCGTAAATGGTCTGGTATTAAATTCTGAATGGCTATTTCCTCAAATTCATTTTGCAAATCCAACTCACGTGCCAAAATTAATAATTTTCGACCAACATCATTGCCACACAAGTCTTCTCTTGGGTCGGGCTCTGTATATCCATTGTCAATGGCTTCTTGCAAAATGGTACTAAATGGCACATCTTTTTCAGAAAAATGATTGAACAAATAACTCAATGTTCCCGAAAAAACACCTTTTATTTTTGTAATGTTTTCGCCCGAAAGGTGCAGTAATTTGATGGTGTCTATCAAGGGTAATCCTGCACCAACATTGGTTTCATACAAATAATTTTTTTGATTTTCGTCTAAAACTTGTCTCAATTTCACATAAAAATCATAACTCAAAGTATTGGCTACTTTATTGGAAGAAATCAAATCAAAACTGTTTTCTGCCAATGTTATGTAATTTTCTACAAATGAGGCACTTGCGGTATTGTCTATTGCAATTAAATTTTCTAAATGATGTGCTTTGGCATAATCAATTACATCCTGAATTTGATAGGATCGACCATGGGTTTCTACATTGGATTTCCAGTTTTGATCTACACCATCGGCGTTTAGCAATACTTTTTTAGAATTGGCAATCGCAAAAACATTCAATTTGATACCTTTCCTTTTTTCGATGTTTTCTGACGATTCTAAAATTTGGTTTATCAATGTACCACCAACCAATCCATGCCCAAAAATAGCAATGTTAATCTTTTTTGAAACACCAAAAATTTCACCATGAATCACATTCAATGCTTTATTCAATTGGTTTTTATCTACAACTAAACTTACGTTTTTTCCTGTTACGGTGTTGTTAAACAAAATAGGGATAATTTTGTTTTTAATTAAAGCGGTATATGGTTTATGAAATGAACTTAAATCTTGTCCGATTATTGATATAATGGATACATTATCTGTAACGGAAATCTTATTAACATCTTTTGAATAAAAATCATTTTCAAACTCCTTTTCAAGTGCAATCATGGCCGTCGATGCTTTGTCTGATGCAACTACCAATCCTATACCTCGCTCGGAAGACCCTTGAGAAATAATGCTTACGCTAATTTGATTTTCGGCCATTACTCTAAATATTCGTGCATCTACACCTGCTTTGCCTAGCAATCCTCTTCCTTCTAAATTTACCAATGAAACGTTTTCTATAACCGAAAGTGTTTTGATACCTTCTTTTTCCGTTTTCGATGTAATTAAAGTCCCCTTATTCTCGTAATTGAATGTGTTCAAAATCCGCAAGGGTATGTTTTTTTCTAATAATGGAATGATGGTTTTGGCATGCAAAATAGTTGCTCCAAAATTGGCCAATTCATTGGCTTCGTTAAAAGATAAATGGTCTATTTTTTTTGCATCTAAAACCAATTCTGGATTAGCGGTATAAATGCCATCTACGTGGGTGTAGTTTTGTAACTCACTTGCATCCAGAAAATTAGCTATCAAAGATGCTGTATAATTGCTGCCGTTTCGACCTAATGTGGTGGCATCATTATTAGAATTTGATCCAATAAATCCGGTTACGATATTGATTTTTTCGGCATTGTCTTTAAAAAATTGGATGACATTTTTTTTGGACAAGTTTTCTAATGGCTGGGCATCGCCAAAATTGGAATCTGTTTTAATCAAGTCTCTCGCATCTGCCAATTGGGCATTTATACCTTGATGTAATAAAATGGCAGTGAGCAATTTTGCGGCAAGCAATTCCCCTTTTGAAAGAATTTGATCTTTAATTTTGGGGCTAAAATCGCCAATCAGGCTAACTCCTTCAAATAATTTTTCTAAAATATCAAATTCTTCTTGTATGGCTATTTTATATGGATTGTTTTCACTTATAATATTTTGATAACCAGCTATTTGATAATTTTTAAAATCCTCAAATAGGGCTTTGTAATTGCCATTTTGAGCCGCTATATGCAATAGATGTTCCAGTTCGTTTGTAGCATTGCCTCTTGCTGAAACTACTACCGTAATAGCTTCATTTTGTGAGATTTTATCTGTAATTATAGCTACTACTTTTTGAAGTCCTTCTCCGTTGGCTAACGATTTCCCACCAAATTTTAATACTTTCATGTTTTTTTCAAAAATTGTTTTTTGTAATTCGTAATTTGATGTTAAAAAACATCTTTTAATAATGTGTTGAGTTGTTCAAATTCTATCAAAAAAGCATCATGTCCGTGGATTGATTGAATTTCTTTTAGATAAATATTTGATTTTAAAGGTTTTATAGCGTTATAAGTAGCTTTGTTTTCATCTATAATAAAAAACAAATCAGAATTGATACCAATAATATGAATGTTTGCCTTAATTTTTGGAATAAGGGTCAAAAAATCGGTATTATTTCTAGTAATGTCAATCGTTTTGAGCAACTGATTCATCAATTTATAGGCCGATAATTGAAACCGATTTTTCAATTTTTCGCCATGGTGTTCGAGCCAACTTTCAACATTGAAAACACTTGAGTTGTCATTTATAGTACGATTAAATTTTGCTTTGAACGACTCTGGGGTGCGGTAGCACATCATGGCATGAATGCGGGCATCTTCTATTGGTTTTGATGAATTACTCAAAATTTGGTCTTGCAAATAACAATTGGCAATGAGCCAATCTGTTGATTTCCAATCTGTTGCAATTGGAATTAAATTTTTGGTCAAATTTGGCGACAAAGCAGCCATTTCCCATGCTATCCCACCTCCAACAGAGCCACCAATAATAGTGTGTAATGTATGGATATGTAATGTTTTAAGTGCCTCTAAAAATAGTTTGGCTATGTCTCGGGCTTTGAAATCGGTATAGTTTTCAATCAAAAAACCGTCATATCCATTGCCAGGAATATTAAACGCCAAAATGGTATATTTTTCAGTGTCTATGGTTTTTTCAGGGCCAATGAGGTCGTTCCACCAACCATTTGGACCAATTACTTGAGCATTTCCCGTTAGGGCATGATTAACCAAAACAATAGGAGCAGTATGCAACGGTTGCCCAAAAAGCTGGTAACTTATTGGAATAGAGGCATATAAAGCACCGCTTTCGGTTTTGAAATTTTGAATGATACTATTTTGAATTTGTTTTTCCAATGTCAAATCTTTAAAAAGATGGTTTATGATTTGTATCTGGAAATATTAAAAAGAAAGCTAGATGACTAGAAAATTCTTGTGTTATCTTTCCACATTTGGTGGTAGAATGCAGCACCTTCTTCGATAATTCGTAGGGTTGCTAAGGCTTCATTGGGTCTAATCCCTCTGCCTTTCTTTATAACATTTCATCGATAAGCACGAATGCTTAACGGCACAAATTTACGGCTTTTTTTAATATTCACAATATTTATTTTTTAAAAATCAATAAAAATCGTATTTCGCAATGGAATCCTTTTTTTTTATTGAAAATTCAAAAAAAAGTCTTAAAAATTGATATTTTCAAGACTTTTTTCAACTCTTTTTTTTAAAATGTAGCTTTCAAATCGGCTTTTAAATCCTCAATATCCTCTAACCCAACAGAAAGTCTAATCAAATCATGTGTTACTCCTGTAGAAATTTGCTGGTCCGCTGTCAATTGTTGGTGTGTTGTGCTTGCAGGATGGATGATTAATGATTTGGTGTCGCCAATATTTGCCAAAAGCGAGAAAATTTTTGTATTGTCGGCCACCTTTTTGGCTGCTTCAAAACCACCTTTTAGTCCAAATGTAACAATACCACTTTGTCCTTTTGGTAAATAATTTTGTGCCAATTCATAATAAGGACTCGTGGCCAATCCAGGATAATTTACCCATGCAACAGCCTCTTGTGTGGCAAGCCACGTGGCCAATTCCAAAGCATTTTCTGAATGTTTTTTGATGCGAAGGGGCAAGGTTTCGAGTCCTTGCAATATTTGGAATGCATTAAATGGACTCAAGGCACTTCCAAAATCCCTCAATCCTTCTATTCTAACTTTGGCAATAAAAGCTGCATTGCCAAGGGCTTCATGATATACAAGTCCGTGGTATCCAGCAGAGGGTGTAGTAAACTCTGGAAAAAGGCCATTACTCCAATCAAATGTTCCTGCATCTATGATAACACCACCAAGCGAAGTTCCGTTGCCTGAAATATACTTTGTAAGAGAATGAATTACAATATTAGCTCCGTGTGCTATGGGATTCACCAAATAGGGCGAAGGTACCGTGTTATCTACCATAAAAGGTACTTTGAGTTTTTGTGCTTGTGCTGCAACTGCTTTCAAATCGATGACGTCTAATTTTGGATTGCCAAGCGATTCTGCAAAAATAACTTTGGTGTTTTGCTGTGCTGCTTTTGAAAAATTTTCAGGATCTGTAGGATCTACAAATGTGGTTGTTATCCCCAAACGAGGCAAGGTAACCTGCAACAAATTGTATGTGCCTCCATACAAACTATTGGACGCTACAATATGGTCGCCTGCTTTGAGCAAAACTAGCAATGCTGTAGCAATGGCTGCAGTTCCAGATGCCGTAACTACTGCCCCAATTCCTCCCTCAAGTGCTGCCAAGCGTTGCTCCAACACATCGTTTGTTGGATTGTTCAGTCGGGTATAAATGTAGCCCGATTCGGACAAATTAAATAAATTTGAAGCATGTTGTGCGTCATGAAATACATAAGACGTTGTTTGATAAATGGGTACTGCTCTGGTGCCTGCATGTTTGGTTACATCGTGTCCTGCGTGTAAAGCATTTGTAGAAAATTGTTGTGAACTCATGTGTTTTGTTGTTTTAAAGGTTTTGATTTATAATTGTTTATACAAACAAAAATTCGCTCTCTTCGTTATTCATGGTAGCTAAAATTTGATTGTTTCTAGACGTATTTCTTTTTTTTGTCTTTCTTAAAAATGATTTGGCTTTTAAATGATGCCAAGCATTGCTGATTTTTCGGGTTGTTTTCATGTTATTTGAGGTTTTGAATTATTTATTTTTTATAAAAAAAGTCCTTTTGGATGGCTACCAAAAGGACTTACAGATTTAATTTAACTAAGTTTAAAATCTTTTACTTTTGATCATATAGCCTTTGTAGTGTACAATTGCACATCACGGTTTGTTTCATAAGTTGTTTAATATATTTCATCTCGACTGTTTATTTAGTTAAAAAAAAAGACCTCTGTATTGTGGCAGAGGTCTTTTTATTATTTATTTCATTTTGAAATTACAATACATAGCACCCTGCGGTATTTAACCACAACTTGATACAGATATTTTGCATTGATAATCTCATTTTTCTTTCTTTATTAATACGGCAAAAATAGTGAAGTTGATTTTAATATGCAATTTTTTTTTAATTTAAAATCAATTTTTTTATATTGAATTAAAATTCTTAAAAAAATAATTCCATTTTAAATAAAAATAACAATTAGAAAGTGCCTTTTTTGGGCGTTCTCCAAGGGTCGGGCTATCTGTTACAAACAACATTCATTGAACTC
>NZ_MUGT01000044.1:19215-22843 GCF_002217205.1 Flavobacterium branchiophilum NBRC 15030 = ATCC 35035
TATAATATTGTGAAATAATCTTTTCTGATTACAACATTCAGAAACTATATTAGTGCAATATAACACCCCTTTTGGGGGCTGGGGGGGGCTTCAAAAGGATTTCCACAGCTATCCCTAACCCAAAATGTTGTTAATAATAGAATTTAGTCAAAATATTGATAATTAATTCAAAAAAATAATTTTAATATTTCAAAAAGTTTTCCAATGAAAAATAAAAACAATATTTTTGTTTCAAAAAATAAAATTAAAAATGGAAAAAATAGTTTTGCACAAATCCGATTCAAGGGGGCATGCTGATCATGGCTGGCTCAATGCTTATCATAGTTTTAGTTTTGCCAATTGGTATAATCCAGAGCGTATTCATTTTGGAATGTTGCGGGTTTTGAATGACGATACCGTGGCAGCAGGCATGGGTTTTGGTACACATCCACACGACAATATGGAAATCATCACTATTCCGCTTGAAGGTGATTTGGCACACAAAGACAGCATGGGCAATGCATCCACCATTTGCCAAGGCGATGTGCAAGTAATGAGTGCAGGAACCGGCATACAACATAGTGAGTTCAACCCAAATGCTGATCGACATACAAAACTTTTTCAAATTTGGATTTTTCCAAAATTTCAAAATGTAACTCCTCGTTACCAACAAATTACGCTTGATGTTTCAAAAAAACACAATAATTTTTATCAAATTTTGTCGCCCAATCCTTCAGATGAAGGGGTGTGGATACATCAAGATGCTTGGTTTCATTTGTCGGAATTTGAAGCAGGTTTTTCTTCAGAATATCATTTAAAATTACCAGAAAATGGGGTGTATGTTATGGTAATTTCTGGTCAAATTCAAGTTAATTCCCATGTACTGCACCAGCGTGATGCTTTGGGAATATGGGATGTAGCTTCTTTTTATGTCAAAGCCCTCGAATCTTCAGCATTTTTATTAATTGAAGTACCTATGTAATTTAATAAACTTTTTTATATCTTTTAATGTAATTATTACAAAAAAAAACAGTCTAAAAAAATATTATTTTTCAGACTGTTTTTTTAAGCATACAATTTATAGGGATGTTATTTTTGTTTTGGTTTACAAACTAATAAACTCGAACTATTGATAATTTCTGTTTTGTTGAGTTTCATTTTTCTAAAATGCCCCTCGGCATACATTTTAGCTTGGTCGTTATAATGCTCGCTCATTGGATTTCCAGATTGGCCTGTTGGTAAAATGCTCCAAGAATTTTCAATGTCCGAAAAGTCGATCACTCTTCTTGTTGATGGTCCGGCAGTAATATTGTATTCGCCATTTTCTGTATAAGAAAATATTTGATTATTAATAACTTCATTGCCACCGCTCATGGCAAATTTACCAACATTAAAAATGTTTTTCAAAACGGCTACTTTCCCCATAGCATGTTGATGCTCTAGTGTATGTACGTTTTTCCACTTCCAATTTTCCATATTGGTTCCTAATTGTTTTTCTAACAATTGGATGCTTTCAATAAACGATTTGTTTATAATCTCCGAAGCCGTTTCGGTTTTGTTTTTGGTTTTTGTATTGTCCCACCAAGGCGATTTCGGATTTTTTGGAATTGTAGCAATCACTTGTTTCATAATGTGAGTTCCCATAAAAAGATTGAATTTTTCAGGTCCTAATTCATCTTCAAAAGTGTTTTTCATGTATTGGTACACCCATTTGTTATATAGGGTAGGGGCAATGCTTTCTTTGTCGTGGTTGCCATCCCACTTTTGCAATATGTCCATTGCTTTTTGTACCATTTCTGATTGTGATTGTGTTGGGATTTTAGATAATAACAATTTGATATTGCCCGATGCTGTGGCTGATGTATTGTCTAAAATCATTTGGCTTACCTGTTTTTTGTTCCATTTTGTTTGATTGTTTAACAAGCTAGTAATGCGGCTGGCACGGTCTTTTGGCAAATAATAGCCAGGATACAGCTGCCCGTCTATGGCCTCGGGTTGGTTGTTTGCAGAATATACATAATGCCAACTTGGGTTCAATGCTTTTGGGTTTTTAGAAAAATCGAGGTAGGTTGAAATGTCGTCTTTGCCCGAGGCTCCATCTAAAATAAAATGAGAATCGACTCCTTTTTGATGTTGGTACAACTTGCCCGAAGTAGTCCATGAAATGTTTCCCGCAGCATCGCCATACATTACATTCAAACCAGGTGCCGCAATTAAGGCAACATGGTTTCTAAAATCGAGTACATTTTTTGCATGTCCTAGTTGGTACGTTGCTTCTAAAATTTGAATGGGTTGTTGGGTATATATCCAAGACATGGCAATGGGTTTTGATGATGATAACCCGTCTAAAAGGCCGTTCATTATTGGTCCATGCCTAGACGATTTAACGTTTAGAACCACATCTGAACTGTCTTTTACTTTAATAATTTTTTTGGTAATCGTCCAATTTTCAAATCCTGAAGGAGTTTGATATGTTGCTGCGTTTTTTGGATTTTCTGTTTCTTGATACAAATCAATATCGTCATTTTCAAACATGGTCAGTCCATAAGCATATTGCCTGTTGTGCCCCAAAAGCGGAAACGGTGTTCCGGCCAAATGGTAGCCATACATTTCGTAGTTTGGTGTTACCAAATGGGCCTCATACCACGTTGCGGGTTGTGAGAAACTAATGTGTGGATCGTTTGCAAATATAACCTGGTTATTTTGTGTTTTTTCTGGGGCAATAACCCAGCTATTACTACCAATAAAGGCTGGAACAGGAGAAGCGTCTAATAATATACTTAATGATTTTGAAATTTCAGAATATGCTTTAGTTTGGCCTTCAAAATTTTTCAATTGCACCTCATGAAAGGCGCCATCTAGGCCTAAATCTTTTAAGTAATTGACACCTAATTGGTTCCGAATATCGGTTAATAATGGATCTGTTTTTTGAGCCATGGCAAAACTAAATGACATGAATCCAAATATATTATAGATATCTTTCAATTCAAATTGTTGTTTTTTGATTCCCAATAGTTTAAATTCTATGGGAGTTTTACCATTTTCGAGGTATTGATTGATGCCATCTAAATAAGATTTTGCCAAAATAACACTTTCTGAATTTGGATTTAATTTTGCAATGGCTTTTGCAGAGGCCTCGTCTATGCCTATACCAGCAAAAAAACGATCGGTTTTAAGGGCTTTAGAACCAAATATTTCTGAGAGCCTGCCAGGTGCAATTCGTCTTAAAAGTTCCATTTGCCACAATCTGTCTTGTGCATGTACGTATCCTAATGCTAAAAAGGCATCTTTCTGGTTTTGGGCATAAATATGTGGCACACCAAATTCGTCAAAATAAACATCTGTTTTTTGAGTCAAATGTGCCAATTCCACATTGCCTTTGTAATCAGGGCTACTATATAAGGCCAGAGCTGCCAAACTCAATAATATAATGATGGTAAAAATACCCAAGCCAGCCAATATTTTTTTTATTATTTTCATTTTCAATAATGTTTAATAAACTATTTGTCAAATATAGTATTTTTTTTAAAACGAAGTTGAAAGTTTTGACAAATTACATGATGTCAAACGATGTAGTTGCCTTTTGTTTATTGATAAAGACAAATTTCTATATAATACCAAATATACCTATAAAATAGTCCAATCTACT
>NZ_MUGT01000044.1:22930-27846 GCF_002217205.1 Flavobacterium branchiophilum NBRC 15030 = ATCC 35035
AATATATTTGGTATAAGAATTGTTTTGGGTAAAAATAAATATTATTTTTTTTATAAAAATAAAAAAAAGTAGTTTTTTATAAGCCAAATATATTTAAGTGTAATATTTATAGTTGCTTGTATTAACTAAATGCTATTATTTACCGTATTTTGCGTTAGGAATAGTAGTGGAAATCCTTTAGAACCCCCCTCCAGCCCCAAATAGGGATGTTGTATTGCACAAATATAGTTTCTGAATGTGGTAATCAATAAAAATTATTTCACAGAATTATATTTCTTTTGGAGTTCAATGAACGTTGTTTGCAACGGACAACCCGACCTTTGTGATAACGCCCAAGATATGTTGATGTTAATTTGCTGTTTTATTTAGGGTTTAGCCATTGCATTCTAGTAATTTGAGGATTTCGTTTTCAACAAAAGTACTGTTCCAAAGTTCGTTTATGCCATCTATTGCTAATATTTTTTGCATGATTTTGTCTTGAGCCTCGCCTTGTGCCAATGCTTCACTATAAGGTCTGTGGCTAAAAGTAACTCTGCTATAAAGTGGTGCCCATTTGTCTGGATGTTTTTCAGAGAAATGTTTTTCAATTTTTTTTTGCAATATAAAAGTGGTATCAGCAGTTTTGGTGCTCATTTCTACAAAATTTCTAAAAGACAATTCCGCAATGGCATCTGCATTTGGTTTACGTGATTTTTGATATTCCATAAATATAGCCGACCAATCGTTTGGGTGTTGTTGAATCATGTCATATAAAACCGTAATATCTTCAAAACCTGCATTCATTCCCTGACCATAAAAAGGTACAATGGCATGTGCTGCATCGCCAATAAGTGCCACTTTGTTTTCAAATGTCCATGGATAACATTTCATCGTTACGAGTGTACTGGTAGGATTTTTAAAAAAATCTTCTACTAAATTTGGAATAATATCAACGGTATCGGGTAAATTTTCTTTAAAAAAATCTTCTACTTCTTGCTTGCTTTGCAAGGATTCCAAAGAGTTTTTGCCCTCAAAGGGCATAAAAAGCGTACATGTAAAACTTCCATCTAAATTAGGCAATGCAATAAGCATGTATTGTCCTCTGGGCCAAATATGAAGTGCATGTTGGTCTAATTTATAGCTACCATCGCTATTGGCAGGAATATTTAATTCTTTGTAACCAATATCTAAAAATTCTTGCGAGTAATTGAACCTGTTTTGTCGTTGCATGCGATGTCTGATTCTGGAAAAAGCACCATCTGCTCCAAATACCATATCATATTTTAAATCTGTCCAAGCTTCATGTTCTGATTCGCCTACATGCAAGGTAGCTTCAGACAAAGTTATATCCCAAACTTTATGTTCAAAGAAAAAAGTAACTCCAGCATTTTCAGCCAAATCAATCATTTTTTTATTTAAAACCCCTCTCGAAATAGAATAAATGCACTCGCCATCTTTGCCATAAAATTGATTGCTTATTTGAGTTCCAATATGTATAGCCCGCTTGGCAAGTGGAATGGCAATTTTTCTAATATCTGCTCCAATTCCTGCTTCGTCCAATGCTTTCCAGCCTCTGTTTGACATTGCCAAATTGATAGACCTTCCAGAAAAATTGATTGATCTAATATCTGGACTTCTATCAAAAATGTGCACGGTATGGCCTGCTTTCCGAAGGTAAATTCCTAATAAAGACCCAACTAATCCCGAACCTACAATGGCTATTTTTTTGGTTTCTTGCATGAGTTTTTGTTTTTATTTGGGCTAATATATGGTTTTAGAATCTTTGGCAGATTCTAAAATATAAGCCATAAGCCAAGCAATTTGACCTTGTTTTACAAAATATATTTTTTTGTCCTTTGGCTCATCTAAATTTTGAATGGCCGATAATAATATGTTATTTGCAGTAATCAAATGCCTTTGAGAGTAGGTATTTAATACTTTTTCAATTTCTGGATTGGTTTTGGATAATGTTTCAAATTTTGTAAAATTTCCAATCAAATCCAACTGGTGTTTTGATACTTCTTCTAAAGTAATTTTATGAAAATTTTCTATGGGGGCAGTAGCTGTCAAAGTAGCAAAAGCCCAAACGGCACCACCAGAAAGGTAAACATTTTTTTTGGTTCGTGTACCTTCTCTCATGTCATACATTTTGTTGATTTCTTTTTTTAAAGTATCCTGAAATTGATAGCTGGTTTTTAAAAAATCTTCAAAAGAATCTGATGAACTGTGTTTTTTAATTTTTTCTGTAAATGTAACTGTAGCATAATTCATACTCAATGGCATTAAAACAAAATTTTCTTCATTATATAATCCAATATAACCTCCTTTTGTATTACCTCCACCAATATCTAATATCAATGAATTTAAATACCTGTTTGCGGGTATGCCTCCCTTAACCAACAATCGGGCTTCGAGTTCTGAATTGATCACTTCAGCATTTTTTTGAGTTAATTCTTTGATTTTATCAACCAAAACACTAACATTTTTGGCCATACCAACTCCTGATGAAATGATGATGTAAATCTTTTCTTTGCTTACATGGTGCGTGTCTTGTAATTTATTGAAATTTTGTTGGATAACTTGATACGTATTTTCTAAATCATCAAGATGCAAATTACCATCTATAGCTATACCTCTTGCTAAAGCTGTATTTTCTGTCCAAAATTCTTTGATATCAAACAGGTTTTTTTTAGCATTGTGTATGTCCATTACTGTAATTTTAATGCCTTTGCCTCCAATTTCGATACCACCATATAAATTTTGGGAAATAATAGTATTGATACAAATGAAATTGATGAAAAATATAAATAAAAATGTTGTTTTTTTTGTGAAACTCATATAAAAAAGCCTTTTTGGATAGATAATAAATAGAAAAAAACCATCAATTGAAAATAATGGGCAACTTTGCTTATTTGCTCTTCCGTGCCGAATCTACAATATAGGACAGCAGCCAAGCTATTTGACCTTGTCTTACAAAATAATAATTTTTAGATTCTGGATTTTCTAAATTGGATACCAGTTGATTGATGATTGTACTCCCAGCTATAATGGTTTCTCTTGGAAATGTTTTTAAAACCCTTTCGTATTCGGTACTTACAAAACTTCTTTTTACATATTTGTCATAATTATCCATAATTTCTTTATGATATTGTGTCAAATCAGAATATGTAAACATTTCATAATCTTCGTTTGAATAGGGTTTGGATAAAGTAATAAAGGCCCATACAGATCCACCAAGTAAATATACATTAGATTTAGATTTTGAAGTAGGGTTTTTATTATACATCGTTTTAATGGCTTGATTGAGCGTGTCTTTAAACTTGTTTGTCTCATCTACAATTCCAAATGTACTATTGCCACTTATTTTTCTGATGCGTTCGGTTAGTGTAGTGGTGCCAAATTTCATTCCCAATGGCATAAACGAAAATGTATTGTTCTTTTCTACATTAACAATTCCCCCTTTTACACTGCCACTGCCAATGTCTAATATTAAGGAATTGGTATATTCTTTTTGTGGAATAGCTCCTTTTATAATCATTTTCGACTCTAAATCCGATGATATAAAATCAATATTTCGAGTTGTTAAGGTATTGATTTTATTGATTAAATCTTGCTTGTTCTTTGCAACCCCAACACTAGACGAGGCTATTACAAAAATGTTTTTTGCTGCTATGCTAAAATCTTTTTTCATAGCTTCTATCAAATCAAAAACAATATAACTGGTTTCATCTATATCTTTTTGAGTAAAATTACCTTCAGCATCAATATTTTTTATAATATTGGTATTTCTTGTCCAGGTCTTGATTATTTCAAACTGTCCAATTTGCAAATCCTCAATTTTTATTACAGATACTTTGATGCCTTTTCCTCCAATTTCTATGCCTCCATACACGTCTTGCCCCCATGTGAGCATACTACCAAGGAAAAACAATACAACGAATAGGTGTTTTTTTTTCATTTTAAAATTCATTTATGTTTAAAGTTTTTGTTGGGTTTGTAGGTTTCGTTATTTTGAAATTTGGGGCTATTTTCAAATTAATTTTGATTTAGTAATTAGGAATTATGTTATTGTATTTTCCGTTTCTACTTTTTGTTTTTTTAGTTTCTTTTTCTTCTGGTACTTTTTTTTCTGTTTCGTTAATGTTTACGTCTTTTTCAATACTTTTTTCGGCAGTTGTATTTTTTAGCGGTTGTTTATCAACCATTTTTTCAGTCTCTGCAATGGTACTCTTTTTTTCAACATTAGACTTTACAACCTCGTCTTTAATAGGTTTTAAATTCGCAATCTTATTTTTTTTCTTGTAAATTTTATTTTTTTGCATATCATTACTGTCAATTGTCAATTCCGATTGGTCTTGTTCTAAATTAAGCAAAACTTTTTCATTTACCATCGTGTCTGTTGTCAATGTTGTTTCTCTTGCTCCGTCTATATATTGTTCAGAAAGATTGTTTTTAGCTAGCGTATCTTCGGGTTGGACACTTGCATTTTCTTTATCCTTGCACGAAATCAAACCAATTAATGTTATAAAAACCAATGCTTTAGCATATAAAGTGTCATAATTTTTCATAAGTTCCCATTTTTTATTGATTATAAATATTTTTAACTAAAACACATCACTTTTTTTATTAAAAAAGTGTTTTTTTAGAAACACAAACTTAATAAAATAAAATAGTTTTAACATATTTTTTTAAATTTAATTTCTTTTTTTTTATTTTTCATAAATTAAATAAAAATGCTATTTTTGTAAAGACTAAAAATTAAAACACGTTTTATAATTATGAAAAAAATTACGCAACTAACCATGCTATTGATAGCAAATTTAGCGTTGGCCCAATCAAACTATTTTATTACAGAAAAAAATGGTTTGTTTGGTGTTATTGATAGCAAAGGAACACAAATTGTGAAACCAAAGTACGATAAAATAGAAAAATTTGGT
>NZ_MUGT01000045.1:0-17270 GCF_002217205.1 Flavobacterium branchiophilum NBRC 15030 = ATCC 35035
ATCTTTGGACTATTTTATACCAAACACTTATATAAAATAGTCTAAAAATGCAATGCTATTTTTTTTCAAGATTTTATAAAAAAATCATTTCATAGCTGGGCTACGTAATTATTTTTTTGTGAAATATTTGGAGAAAAAGAGCTAGCAGATTGGGCTATTTTATATGAGTGTTTGGTATTATAAATATATTTGGTATTAAAATAATGTTGTTTATGGTGTGATTTGGTATAGAAAATGCTCTAAAAACAATTTGATTTAAGGGCTACTTTTTTTACCAATTCATTCGGGTTTTTAGTTGTTCAATATGTGCCAAATGATGTTTACCGTGCCAAGCATACGTCCCAATGATTTCTTTGATGCTAAAAGATTTTTGGTGTTCTGGATGAATAAAAGTACGATTGAGCTCCGATGCTGATAGCGATTGTAATAGATATTCAAACCGATAGTGCAGGGCTTTTAATAAAGCGATTGAACTCTCAATGGGCATTTCTACATTGTCTTTGCCCATAGCCCAGCGGTCTTCATAATAATATTTGATGGTGGGTTCCTCCTCTGTTAGTGCCCATTTGATGCGAATAAAACAATTGATATGACTATCTACACAATGATGTACAACTTGCCTTATTGTCCAGCCATCTGGTCTATATGGAGTGTCTAATTGATCGGCTGTTAATGATGCAACGGCTTGTTCTAAAGCAGTGGGAAATGCAGCAAGTATTGCAATTTGATTGGCAATATAGGCTGGAGTATATGTTTCAGGTGCTACAAATTTCCCTATTGGATATTGTAATTGTTCTAAATTTTGGTCCATTTTTTTTAAATTTATAGGTGTGTCAGTTTTGCTAAATAATCATAATGTGTTCCTTCCAAAATCAATTCACAATGCAAACCCATAGAAAGGGCTACATTTTGAAGGGTTTGAAAATCAATATACATCCATTGGAATGGTTTTTCTTTTTTACCCTTATAAGTAATATCAAAAACAACTTCGCCATAATACTCAAAGTCAGATGGTATCCATTTACCTCCATCGTCATCCTCGTCAAACATATAAATAATATCAGAACTGTCTAATAATATTTGTCCATTAGTTTTCATCAAACTTTTCAATTTTATTAAAAAACCCTTCATTTTTGATAATCTACCACACATTCCGGCACCATTCATAAGCAAAAGTATAGTATCAAAAGCTTGGTTTTCCATATCCATAACATCTTGAACAATGGCTTTTTGACAACCTCGAAGGCTACAGGCTTGTATAGCATTTGGCGAAATATCGATGCTGGTAACATCTAAATTTTGATTGTTTTGCAAGTAAAGCGAATGGCTACCTGCTCCACAGCCCACATCGAGAACCGTACCAAAAGATAGGGCTAATGCCGTTTGTTCTAAAGCTGGCATGTCTTCAAAATTCCTAAATAAATAAGCTACCGACATTTCGTCTGCTTCAGAAATGGTCGTTTCTGTAATTAAATTTTCGGGGGCATTATGGGTTTGGTAATCTAAAATAGCAGTTCCAAAAAGGTCTTTCATTTTTATATTGATTAAATGTTTAATACATTTGCTTTTTAAGTCCAATTTCAAAACCATAAGCCGCTATGATTTCGCCAACTGAATTACAAAAACTTGCCAAAGATAAGCAAAATGAAAACAAAAAGTATTTTGAAAAATTAAAAAAGAAAACACCCAAAAATTTGGATTATTTGATGCAAGAATTACACAACGACACATTTAAAAAAACGGATTGTTTGTTGTGTGCCAATTGCTGTAAAACAACGGGGCCTCTTTTTACATCGGCTGATATTGAGCGGATTGCAAAATATTTGAAAATAAAACCCCAACAGTTTATTTCACAGTTTTTAAGAATTGATGAAGAAAATGATTATGTTTTGCAACAAGTACCTTGTCATTTTTTAAATAGCGACAACACTTGTTTGATTTATGAGGTAAGACCAAAAGCTTGTAGAGAATTTCCTCATACGGATAGAAAAAAATTCCAACAAATCACAAATTTAACGTTGCTAAACGTTGCTATTTGTCCTGCTGCTTTTGAAATTGTAGAAGCTATGAAAAAGAAAATAGTATTGTGAATGGAAGTTAGAGGGTAGAAGCAAGAAGATAGAAGCAAGAGGATAGAAGTAAGAATTTAGAGGGTAGAAATAAGAAGTTAGAAGCAAGTGGATTGGAGCAAGAAGTTTTAGATTTTAAAATATAGTAAATACCTTATAATATTTAATTTTTATTTGACTGTCCGAAACACATTCTAAATTGTCAAAGTACATTGTTTAGTTTGAGTCTTGGTATGAAATGAACCTCGCTAAGTTGCATATTTGTAATGAAAAGAATAATTTAAAAAAGCTTAATAAATAAAAAGTTCTTTAGAGAAAAGTGTAGCTATTTGTTGTTTGTTGCAGATGTTTGCACCCCGACCTGAACGGAGCTCTTTTTTTCTTGCCGCTATACGGTTTTATGGTTTGCGGCAAGAAAAAAAAGCGGGAGTGGAGGGCGGATTAGGTGCCCAAAATATTATTTTGTGTTGGTAATTTCTCTAAATATACTTTCTAAATTTTTATTTTTTTGTAATAATTGCAGTGTTTTTAAACCGTTTTTTTGTGCGAAATCAAATATGCTTGCCCGCATATCTTGATCGGCTACAAAGGTCAGTTCCCAGGTCATGTCGTGGATGTTTTTTAATGATTTGAGGTTTGGGAGTGTGGCCAATAACTGTTTTTCGACCATAAAATCAAACTCGACTTCAAGAATTTGTTCGTTGTCTTCGGATATGAGTTTGGTAAGTTTTTTATCGGTTACAATTTTTCCGTGGTTGATAATGATGACCCTGTCGCAAATGGCTTCTACTTCTTGCATGATGTGTGTCGAGAGGAATACGGTTTTATTCTGGCCAACATTTTGTATTAAATTTCGTATTTCTACCAATTGATTGGGGTCCAAACCTGTGGTGGGTTCGTCTAAAATAAGTACTTCTGGATTGTGCAATAAGGCATTGGCAAGTCCTACTCTTTGTCTGAATCCTTTGGATAATTGCCCTATTTTTTTATGACTTTCTACCGATAAACCCGTTAATTCGATCACTTCGTTGATGCGATTTTGTGAGATTTTATAAATATTGGCATTAAATTCAAGATATTCTCTTACGTATAAATCTAAATATAAAGGGTTATGCTCTGGCAAATACCCTACTGATTGTTGTACTGCTTTTTGCTCTAGTTGCACATCAAAATGATTGACAAAAGCTGTTCCTTCAGTAGGTTTAAGGTAAGTTGTAAGTATTTTCATTAATGTGGATTTTCCTGCCCCATTTGGCCCCAAAAAACCAACGATTTCTCCCTTTTCTATCGTAAACGATATGTTGTCGAGGGCTTTTTGTGTGCCATAAGTTTTAGAAATATTTTTGACTTCGATAGCCATAATGTAAGTTTTTTTGTGATTAAAAAAATGATGTTGGATTTAGAAAAACAGTTTCAAAATGGGGTTATTTTAAAACTGTTTTTGTGATTATACTCTGCCTTTTAAGGAACTAAAAACCCAAGCATTTGCTAAAAAGCCAATGCCTACGGCCGCAAAACCCCAGCCAGAATCTTCGTATCTAAAAGCTCCCAAACAAATTAATAAGACGCCCATTATGACCATTATCAAGGTGGCCCAACCCAAAATGGAGTTTTTATTCATTCCCATAGTATTAGTTTTTTAGTATTGCAAATATCGTTGTTTTTTAAATTTAATAAGGACAAAATTAAAAAAAACTTCTCTATTCCAAACATTTCTATAAAGTGGTTCGTTCCATAGGTTCTTTTTGCTAAAATGTGCCAAATAATATATGGTCGATGACTATTTTTGTAAAAATAGTCATTGAAAATGGTACTAAAAATGTACGTCCCCCTTTTTGATACACTAAATATTGTGCCTTGTTAAATTTTTTTATTAAGTTATATTTTACAAAAATATTATTATTGAAATATATGTTTATAATTTATTTTGTAAATTTTTTATTTCATCTCTTAGTTTAGCGGCTTCAATAAAATCCAATGCCTTGGCTGCTTTTTCCATGGCTTTTCGCTTGTCTTTGATTTCTTTTTCTATTTGTGGTTTGGTCAAATAGGTGTTTTGTGGCTCGGCAGCCACATTTGGGGCGAGTCCTAATTCTTGTTCTACCAATGGATTTTTCAAAAAAGTTTGGTCAATTTTTTTGTTCAATGCCGTTGGGACCAAATGATTTTGGGTGTTGAAATTGATTTGTTTTGTGCGTCTGTATTCGGTTTCATCTATTGTTTTTTGCATGCTGTCGGTTATTTTATCGGCATACAAAATGGCTTTGCCATTCACGTTTCGAGCCGCTCTACCTATGGTTTGTGTCAAGGAGCGGTGGCTTCGCAAAAAACCTTCTTTGTCGGCATCCAAAATAGCTACTAGCGATACTTCTGGCAAATCCAATCCTTCTCTAAGTAAATTTACACCAATTAACACGTCAAAAATTCCTTTTCTTAAATCTTGCATAATTTCTATCCGCTCCAACGTATCTACTTCAGAATGGATGTAGCGGCAGCGTATTGCTACTTTTGTAAGGTATTTTGTTAGCTCTTCGGCCATTCTTTTGGTCAGTGTAGTTACCAAAACCCTTTCATCTTTTTCGGCTCTAATTTGAATTTCTTCAATCAAATCGTCTATTTGATTCAAACTTGGTCTGATTTCTATTACAGGGTCTATAAGTCCTGTGGGTCTTATTATTTGTTCTACATACACTCCTCCCGATTTTTGTAATTCATAGTCGGCTGGCGTTGCCGATACATAAATCACTTGATTTTGCATGGCTTCAAACTCCTCAAATTTCAGGGGTCTGTTGTCCATAGCAGCAGGCAGTCTAAACCCGTATTCCACCAAGTTCTCTTTCCGAGAACGGTCGCCGCCATACATGGCATGCACCTGCGATATCGTAACATGACTTTCGTCTATAACCATCAAAAAATCTTTTGGAAAATAATCTATCAAACAAAACGGACGTGTCCCAGCCGCTCTGCCATCTAAATACCTAGAATAATTTTCAATACCAGAGCAATACCCCAACTCCCTAATCATCTCCAAATCAAAATTCGTTCGTTCTTCTAATCGTTTGGCTTCCAAATGCTTACCTATTTCCTTGAAATAGGCCACTTGTTTTACCAAATCTTGCTGGATTTCCCAAATCGCTTGTTGCAACACATCGGGCGAGGTTACAAACATATTGGCTGGATAAATGGTTAGCTTGTCAAACTTTTCTATAATTTTAGCCGTTTTCAAATCAAATGATTCCATTTCTTCTATTTCGTCACCAAAAAAATGGATTCTAAAACCCTCATCGGCATAACTAGGATATATATCTACCGTGTCGCCTTTTATCCGAAAGTTGCCTGGCAAAAAAGCTTCTTCCGTCCTCGAATACAAACTTTGAACCAATTGATGCAATAATTTGGTTCTAGACAGCACTTGCCCTGTTTCTAATGGAATCACATTACGTTGAAACTCTACTGGGTTTCCAATACCGTAAAGGCATGATACAGAGGCTACTACAATAATATCTCGTCGTCCAGACAATAATGATGCCGTAGTACTCATTCGCATTTTTTCCAATTCGTCATTTATAGACAAATCTTTCTCAATATACACTCCCGTTACTGGCATAAAAGCTTCGGGCTGGTAATAATCGTAATACGAAACAAAATATTCCACAGCATTATTAGGAAAAAACTGCTTAAATTCTGAATACAATTGTGCCGCCAATGTTTTATTGTGGGCCAATACCAACGTAGGACGTTGTGTTTTTTCTATTACATTGGCAATCGTAAATGTCTTCCCAGACCCCGTAACCCCCAAAAGGGTTTGGTATTTTTCTTGATCTTCAACCCCATTACACAGCAATTGTATTGCCTGTGGTTGATCGCCTTTGGGCTGATAATCAGAAACTACTTTAAATTTCATGGTTTATTTAGGATTTCAATTGCTATTATGGTCAAATAAAAAACAGGCAAAACAAGTTACTTTTTTCAATATGGGCATGCCCCTCCGTAAACTACGGGTCGGGCTATTCGTTTCAATCTTTTTTGGCCCCAAAAAAAAGGGCCAAAAAAGGATTTCCACTGCTATCCCTCATGCAAAAAACGCTAATAAAAAAAACAAAATTAGTGCTATCAAGAACACCTATTCTAAAAAATATTAGACACAAACATAAAGCTATTCAATACCAATCCTTAATTTAGTAGAGTAGGAGCAACCTCAATATAAAAAAACTGGGTGTGTTAAAAAAAAAGACCTACGGCTCTCTTCACTTTAGCTCCCCAATTTGGTAAATAATTACATTAAATAATTTACAAAATTTGCTTTTTCATACATACACTTAAAGCATTTCCAACATAGGGTTCGTAATTTTCTGTAATTTGAAACCCCATTTTTTGATACAACTGTATTGCGGCCAATTGTTTGTGTAAGGTTTCTAAAACGGCATATTCAAAGCCTAAACTAACACCCCAATTTTCCAATGCGTCCAATATTGCAACAGCCAAGCCTTTGCCTCTAGCTTCAGGTCTAACATACATCCTTTTGATTTCCATAGTATTGGAATTGTATTTCTTAAAACAACCACATGCCACGGGTTGTTGGTTTTCATACAAAACCAACACATTCGGATTGTATTCTATGATGTTGTTTTGCCAATATTGCTGCCCTTCTGTTGGGTATTTTTGCCACAAATATTGATCTAATTCATGATAAAGCCCAATAAAATCAGGATTATCACTATTTGTTTTCATACATTCTATCATGTCTTTTTACGCTATTAATTCTTTAATTTCATCAAAGTTTAATCCGCCATAATTGCCCGAACTCATCAATAATAAAGCCGTTTCATTCAAATCTTGTTCAAACAAAAACGCTTTAAAAGCATCAGGGTGGGTGTAAATAATCAAATCATTTCTTTCAAACGAGTCCGCAATTTGCTGATAAGTAACCTCTTCTAATTGCTTGATTTTAACAGCATCGGGCGAATAAAAAACTACTGCTACATCTGCAGCATCTAAAGCACCTTTGTATTCTTTCAAAAATGCAGCATTCAAACTGCTATATGTGTGCAATTCCAAACAGGCAATTAATTGTCTATCAGGATATTGTTCTTTTACGGCCTTGGTTGTAGCTGCTACTTTACTTGGCGAATGGGCAAAATCTTTGTATGCAACTTTATGTTTACTTTCGGCAATTTTTTCTAATCTTTTCGAAGCTCCTTTAAAACTGGCAATGGCCTCATAAAAATCGGCTTCATCTATACCCATATTTTGACAAACCCATTTGGCTCCTGCCAAATTATTCAAATTATGAGCCCCAAAAACAGCAATTGGCATGTTACCTTCTGGCGTTTCCAAAAGTGTTATGCCATTTTCAACAATATAATTTGGTGTGTTGTAGGGTATTTTTCTGATAGGATGCGTGGTGTTCTCGGCTATTCTTTTAACTTCGGCATCCTCTTCATTGTAAACTAATATGCCTCCATTGGTAATTTTTTCAATAAAAATGTCAAACTGGGCTACATAGTTTTCATAAGTAGGAAATACATTGATGTGGTCCCAGGCTATACCCGAAATTAACGCAATATTGGGTTGGTATAAATGAAATTTTGGACGTCGATCCATTGGCGAAGACAAATATTCATCGCCTTCCAAAACAATAAAATCATTTTCTTTTGTCAAATGAACCATCGTATCAAATCCTTCTAATTGTGCCCCCACCATATAATCTACCGCCACTTGATGGTAGTGCATCACATGCAAAATCATAGAGGTAATGGTTGTTTTTCCATGCGAACCACCAATAACCACACGGGTTTTGTCTTTGGATTGTTCGTATAAAAATTCTGGATAAGAATATATTTTCAAACCCAATGCTTGTGCTTTTAACAACTCAGGATTATCTGCCTTGGCATGCATTCCTAAAATAATAGCTTCTATACCCGAAGTAATTTTTTCTGGAAACCATCCCATTTGTGCTGGCAATA
Organism: Flavobacterium branchiophilum NBRC 15030 = ATCC 35035; assembly: GCF_002217205.1. Lineage (GTDB taxonomy): Bacteria > Bacteroidota > Bacteroidia > Flavobacteriales > Flavobacteriaceae > Flavobacterium > Flavobacterium branchiophilum. Next base: position 8,036 of record NZ_MUGT01000045.1, read on the forward strand.
GGCCTTTAGCTTGCAATCGGGTTTTTGAGGGTTCAAAAATAGCGTCATCGCTTCCCGTAACTTGATACCCTTTTTGATGTAAGGCTAATGCTAAATTGTGCATGGCACTTCCACCAATGGCTATAAAATGTGTTCTCATGTTGTCTTTTTTTTTAACTGCGTTCAAATTGTTCTTTCAATTTTTTGGCCTTGTTGTAGTCTTTTAATTTGTAGTAATAAACTTGGTATAATTTCTGAAAAGCTGTTTTAGATTTTCCAATTTCAAAAGCATTCTGATAGGATTCTGCCGCTTTCAAATACCGTTTAAAATATTCATCTATATGACCAAAGGCTAAATACCCATCTATTTTGGATATTTGCATCAACTGATTGGCATAAATTCGGGCTTTTTTTTCACTACCTCCCACAATACCAGGAAGTTGCAAGTATAATTCTATCAAGGCCCATCGGGCTTCTAAGTGATTTGGATTTAAAACAATTGCTTTTTCAAACGACATTTTAATATCATCAATCATTCCCAGCGCCTTAAATTTATTAGCCTCTTTTGCTTTCATCCCTAAAACACCCCCACATTTATACCAATAATTGGCCTCATTTGGAAAACTTTTCTTTAAAAGGGTATAGTATTTTAAGGCTTCATCCCAGTTTTTTAACTGACCAAATACATCTCCTAATAGTTCTATTGATTTGTAATGCTTTGGTTGCTCTTTTATGATCAATTCCAATATCGACTTGCATTGGTCATATTTGCCTTGAGCATACAATTGTTGTGCTTGTTCAAAACTGGGCAAATTTTTATTTTCAACAATTGAAAAGCCACTGCAAATGGTCAAACAAACGGTGCTAATTAAACTAAAAAGATATAATTTGAATGGTTTCATACTATGAAATATAATCTAAACAACGTTCTAAAGCCATTCCTCTCGACCCTTTTATCAGAATGATATTGTCTTGTAATGTTACATTTTGTAAATAGTTTTTTAATTGATCAAATGTCTCAAAAAAATATCTATTTTTCTGTTCCATTTTTGCTTCAAAAAATGATTTACCTACAAAAATACATGTTATATTGAGATGATTGTCTAATTTTTGAATCAATGCTTGATGCTCTAAATAACTTTCATTTCCTAGTTCAAACATGTCGCCTAATATCAACAATTTTGGTTTTTTATCCAATTGCAAAAAATTATCTATAGCCACAGTCATACTGCTTGGATTGGCATTATAGGCATCCAAAATAATGTCGTTTGTTCCTTTTTTTAACAATTGCGATCTATTATTTTCAGGTATATAGGCTTCAATAGCGGCTTTTATTTTATCATTTGATATGCCAAGGCATTGTCCAATGGCTACTGCAGCTTGAATGTTATTGGCATTATACAATCCAATTAAATGGGAGTTTATGGTAGTACCATCAAAAGAAATGGAAACAAACGGCTTGGCTTGTATGGCGGTAATGTTTGTACTGGCAAGGTTTTTTTTCAAACCAAAAGTAATTGGATTGATGCCCGAAGCATTCAAAACTTGAAGGCTGTCGTCTAAATTTACAACAGCTGTTTTGTTGTTATTTTTTAAAAATTGGTACAACTCACTTTTGCCTTTGATAACACCTTCTACACCACCAAAACCTTCTAAATGGGCTTTGCCAAAATTGGTTATATATCCATAATCGGGTAGGGCAATACTACACAAAAAAGCAATTTCGTTTACATGATTAGCTCCCATTTCTACAATACCAATTTGCGTTTTGGTTGTAAAACTCAGTAAGGTAAGAGGTACTCCTATATGATTATTTAAATTACCTAAAGTAGCTTTTGTATTAAATTGACTTGAAACAACAGCATTTATAAGTTCTTTTGTAGTGGTTTTTCCATTACTTCCAGTCAGTGCTATGATAGGAATTTTCAAATATTGCCTGTGGTATTTTGCTAATTGTTGAAGCGTTTCTAAACTATTTTCAACCAAAATGGTTCGCTCATCAATATAATATTGAGGATTATCGATAACAACGAACAAAGCTCCTTTTGTTAATGCCTCTGCTGCAAAACTATTGGCATCAAATTGTGTTCCTTTGATTGCAACAAAAAAAGAACCCGAATTGATTTTTCGAGTATCAATTGAAATAGCGTTGCATTGTAAAAATTTCTCGTGTAAGTCTTTAATTTCCATGACTACAAATATAAAAAAAAGCCCTTAAAGAAGGGCTTTTTTAGTTTTTTTTATGTTTTAATTTTTAAGTTTTCCACTAACTGTTTTTTTGTTAGATTTTGGACCCGTTTTAGACATAGCACATCTAAACCCGATGTAATCTGTTGCCATATCTTGTGGGAAATACCTTCTTTGAGCAGGATCTAACCAATATGCTCTATCTCTCCAAGAACCTCCTTTATAAACTCTTACATGATCATCAACTAAAGTTGTTCTTTTAGAAGAGCGGTCGTATTTTCTAATCATATTACCTAAACTGTCTGTACTAACATTGTGTTCAGGCGAATCATACATTTTTTGTTTTTCTAAAGTAGCTTTGTCTAGCTCTTCTTCTGAAGTTCCAAATTTATAAAAACGGCTCGATTGTCTGTCTCCATCTCTATAATTGATGTTGTTACTTTTGTCAAAATTTTGTCTCAAATAAGTTTCATTTTCATCAACTGGAACTTGAGCAATTTGGCCTGGGAAATTTTTTGCTATCACTTTTCCATTTGGCATTGTATCAAATTTTTGATTGGCCGCCGAAACGATTTCTACTTTTCCGTCTGTACCAATTTTGTTTTTCATATACACGTTACCTCTAAAATAGTTAAAGTCGTTAGCTTCATCATCTACTATAGGTCTGTAAACATCGGCAACCCACTCTGCAACGTTTCCAGCCATATCATACAATCCAAAATCATTTGGTGGATATGCTTTTACTACTTGAGTAATATCTGCTCCGTCGTCTGACCATCCAGCTACTCCTCCATAATCACCTTTTCCTTGTTTGAAATTAGCTAACTGATCGCCTTTTACTTTTCTTTTTCCAGAACGAGTATAACTTCCAGACCAAGGATATTTTTTCTGACCTTTGTATAAATTGTATTCTCTTTGTCCAATATCTGCTGCTGCTGCATATTCCCATTCAGCTTCAGTAGGAAGCCTGTATTCTGGAAGTATGATTCCAGATGAACGTTTTGCATACACACCTGTTGGCGGATTTGAACTTCCGTTTGCACCAGTTGTTGGTGCTGCTTTTCCGTTTTTACCTTTCAAAACAATTTTATCGTCGCCACCATACGTTTTAGATGGTGCAGCTAAATAAGTTTCAGTATTAAAGGTAGCATCCGCTTTAGCATCTGTAACCTTGGCATCTCTTTTCAAATAGCCTTCTTTCTCCAACACAGATTCGTTTACACGATCGGTTCTCCATTTGGCAAATTCTGTTGCTTGAATCCAATTTACACCTACTACCGGATAATTAGCATAAGCAGGATGACGCAAATAATAATTGGTCATGGTTTCATTATAGCCTAACCTGTTTCTCCAAACCAATGTATCTGGCGAAGCTCCTTCGTAAATGTTTTTGTAATTAGCTTTTGTAGGTGGAAATACCCTTTTTAACCAATCCAAGTATTCCAAATACATGAAATTGGTAACTTCGGTTTCGTCCATGTAAAATGATTGTACGTGTTGTTGTACAGGGGTGTTGTTCCAATCGTGCATCACGTCATCTTGTACTTTACCCATTGTAAAAGTACCACCTTCTACCTCTACTAATCCAGGAGCAGTCATTTGCTTTTTGAATTTTGTATTGTATTGGAAACCTCCTTTTTTATCATTCACCTTCCACCCTGTCGATGACGAGGTGTTGCTTGAATTTGATTGTTTACTACAACTAGTAAGACCTATTATTATGGCAGATGCACATAATAATTTAAGACTAATAATGTTTTTCACTTTCATATTAAGTAGCTAATAATTTGGGTGCAAGTTAAGAATATTGTCTTATATTGCAACACTTTTTTTTAAATAATTATTTTTTTTTATTTTCAAACGCTTTCTATATTGCAGAAAACGCTATTTTTGTTGTTTTATTGTTTTAAAAAAATAAAAATTTTTTATAATATTGACGTGCTATTAGCGTTACCTTTCTATATGAAAAAAATTGGATTGCTTATTTTTTGTGGGTTCTATTTTACGGGTTTTGCTCAATTATCGGGCAATATAAACCTCAATTGGTCGTGGAATCAAAACGTGTCTTATGGTAATTTTCAATTGAATCTTCCTCAATTTGATCGGGATAAAATGTATTTTGATGTTCAGAAAAAACAAATTTTCTTTGTTCAAATGCTTCCTTCAAATACTTTTTATCAGCCTGAGGCTATACAAATTCAAAAGGTTGTACTTGAAAATGTTGCAGCAGATGCTTTGGGCGACTTGGATTTGACTAAAATTCCCTCCGAAATTGAACCTCAGTTTGAAAACATCCAATCCAGAGACGAATCTTTTGTTCGATTGACTTTCAATCCTATTATAAAAAAAAATAACCAATATCAAATGGTCAGGTCGCTCGATTATCAATTTAATCCTTCCAAAGCCAAAACTCAAGCGGGTACTTTTCAAAATTATGCCATAGTCAATTCGGTATTGTCTTCGGGTGAATGGTATCGTTTTTATGTTCAAAAATCGGGCGTTTATAAAATAGATAAAGCTTTTTTACAACAGCTGGGCATCAATGTTGGGGCTATCAATCCCAAAAATGTGAAATTATATGGCAATGGTGGTAAAATGTTGCCATTAAGTAACAATATTGATTATCCAAATGATATAACAGAAAATGCCATCCAAGTGGTTGGCGAAGATGATGGTGTTTTTAATGATTCAGATTATATATTATTTTATGCAGAAGGTGTTGATAATTGGAATCAGGAAAGTAATACTTTTGTTAATTTATATAGCGATAAATCTTATTATTATATCAATTTAGCAAGCGACCCAGGCAAAAGAATTCAAAATTACCAACAACCCATTGCCAACGCTACCCAAACCTTGAACAGTTTTGACGACGTGGTATATCATGAAGAAGATTTAATCAACATCGGAAAATTAGGCAGAACTTGGTATGGAGAATCATTTGAAGTGAATAATGATCAAACTTTTGATTTTAATATTCCAAATATAGTGCCCAATTCAAATATTTTTTCAGAAATAAATTTGGCTTCAAATGGCGAAAATTATACTAAATTTAATATAAAAATCAACGGAGTATCCTATAACGATGTGGATTTATATCCTATTGGCAGCAGTGGAACTTATAACGAGTCCAATGCCTATAACTACATCAGTGCAACAGAAAATGTGTCTATAAATTTGAAATATGAAAATAATGGTGTGCCTATTTCTATTGGATATTTGAATTTCATCAAACTCAATTGTCAACGTTATTTAAAAGGTTTTGGCAAACAATTTCGTTTTCAGCTACAAAATCAAAGTAACACGGTGGGGTTATATGAAATAGCCAATGCCAACAACCTTACCCAAGTATGGGACATTTCGGATATATATAATGTATCAAAAATTACAAATAACAACCAGAGTTTAATTAGTTTTAAAGCCCATTTGCAACAAAACACCCATTTTATAGCCATAGATCCTTCAGATTATTATTTGCCATTAAAAGAAGCACAAACCCGAGTAACCAATCAAGATTTGAAAGGAAGTATTTTTAAAAATACCAATGGACAATTTCAAGATATAGATTATTTGATAATTACCCCATCATTTTTATACCCACAAGCCGAAAAATTAGCTAATTTTCATAGAAATTATGCCAGTCTCAATGTTAAAGTTGTCCCATTGGAACAAATTTATCAAGAGTTTGCATCGGGTAAACAAGATATTGGTGCGATACGTAATTTTGTAAAATATGTGTATTTTAATGCCTCGTCCAATAGCTCAAAAGTTCAATATTTGAATTTGTTTGGCGATGCGTCTTATGATTTTAAAAACAAAATTCCAGCAGCATTAAATACCAATATTGTGCCTATATACCATGCCTTGAGAGGCAACTCTTTAGGCGAATCGTCGTTTGCAACCGATGATTTTTTTGGGATGATGGATGCTAATGAAGGCGATAATTTTGCCTATGGATCAAATGGATTAGATGTAGCCGTTGGTAGGATGATTGTAAGCAACAACCAGCAAGCCGACGATATGGTAAATAAAGTAATGGCATACCATGACATAAAATCTTATGGAAGTTGGCGTAATAATTATGTATATATTGCCGATGATATAGACAAAATTTCTGATGCCTCATTAGAAGTAGTTCAAAATCAAGTGGCAGACGAACTTTGGCTCAACAAGCCATTTATGAATATTAATAAAATTATTTTAGATTCTTATGTGCAAGAGTCATCAGCAGGAGGATTTAGGTATCCAAAAGCCAAACAAGACATATATAATGCCTTTGAGAAAGGAGCATTGGTTTTTAATTATTTAGGACACGGAGGCGAAGATGGTTTGGCTCAAGAAAGATTATGGGAAAAATCAACAGGTCAAAATTTGTTCAATCCTAATAAATTTCCATTGTTTATAACCCTTACTTGTGATTTTTCTAGATTTGACAATCCGTATAAAAAAACAGCAGGCGAATATACTTATTGGAATCCAAATGGCGGAGCAATAGCCATGATTACAACCGTTAGAGAAGTGAGCCAAGCAGGAGCCGAGGCTTTTAATTTTGAATTGAATAAGCAATTATTTGGCTTTAATCAATCGACTTATCCCTCCATTGGCGAAGCCTTGAGAAGAGCAAAAAATATAGCTTCGGCCAGTGCCAAAGTCATTTTTTGTTTAGGCGACCCTGCCTTGAAACTGGCCATACCACAATCTAAAATAGTGCTAACCAAAGTTAATGATATGCCCATTACTGGAGCAATAGACGATTTTAAAGCTTTGTCCTACATCAAACTTTCTGGCGAAATATTAAACGAATCCAATCAATTTCAATCAACTTACAACGGTGATTTGGCAGTGGCCATTTTTGATAAAAACAGCCAAAAAAGCACCATTGTAAACGATGATATTGGTCAAGTAATGAATTTTACTGCGTTGGGCGAAACAATTTTTCGGGGTAATGCAAATATTGTAAATGGCAAATTTGAATTTGGATTTGTAGTACCACGAGACATTAGAATACCTTTGGGCAATGGCCGAATTAGTTTTTATGCAAAACGAAATCAAATCCTTTTAGACAAAACGGGTTACAATACAGTCATCAAAATTGGAGGCATCAATCCAAATGCTGCTGCCGATACAACGCCACCCAAAGTAAAATTATATATGAATGATCAAACCTTTATCAACGGTGGAATAACCAACGAATCACCCATTTTTTTAGCCTATTTAGACGATGAAAATGGAATCAACACTGCCAGCGGCATAGGACACGACATCATCGGAATTTTAGATGGCAATGAAACAAATCCGTATATTATGAACGATTATTATGAAACCGAACCCGACAATTACAAATTAGGCAAAGTCAAATTTCCTTTTCGTAATTTGAGTGTTGGGCTACATACCATCAAATTCAAAGCATGGGATGTTTATAATAATATTGTAACAGCCGAAATCCAATTTTTAGTCATGGGCAACGACACATTAGCCCTAACCAATGTGTTGAATTATCCTAATCCATTTGTAAGTTACACCCAATTTTGGTTTACACACAACAAACCATTTGAACCATTAGAAGTACAAGTTCAAGTCATGACAGTTTCTGGAAAAGTTGTATGGACACACAACCAAACAATTACTACAGAAGGATTTTTGTCCAGAGAAATCAGCTGGGACGGCAAAGACGATTTTGGCGATAGGCTAGGCAAGGGGGTGTATATTTATAAACTAACAGTAAAATCAAATGTATCCAATACCAAAACAGAAAAATACGAAAAACTTGTAATCCTTTAATAAAATATTATATTTGTAACCAAATTAAAAACACGAATGAAAAAAATAGCTATAATAATCACTTGCGTCATGGCAAGTCAGTTTTCAAAATCGCAAGAGCGAGTGATAACCACAGGAGTACCATTTTTATTAGTAGCAGCAGATGCTCGAGCAGCAGGACTGGGCGATCAGGGGGTTGCTACCTCTGCCGATGCTTATTCACAACAATGGAACCCTTCCAAATATGCGTTTATAACCAAACAACAAGGTTTTTCAGTAAGCTACACCCCATATTTAACTAGTCTAGTAAACGATATCTCTTTAGGTCAAGTAACCTATTATAACAAAATCAACGATCGTAGCGCTTGGGCAGGAAGCCTACGGTACTTTGGTTTAGGCGAAATCGAGTTAAGAGAATATGCCGAACAAACCCCAAATATTGTAAAACCAAATGAGTTAGCAGCCGATGTTTCCTATTCGTTAAAGTTAAGCGAAAGATTTGCCATGGGCGTTAGCGGTAGATTTATCCGATCCAATTTGAAAATTCCAGATGCCACCGGCGATGCCAAACCAGCTTCAACCTTTGCATTTGACATTTCAGGTTTTTATCAATCAGAAGAAGAAGCCTACAACGACTTTAATGGCCGATTAAAATTAGGATTTAATTTACAAAATCTTGGACCAAAAATCAATTATGATAGAAGTGTTGCCGATAAAACCGCCAATTTTTTGCCAGCCAATTTAAAATTAGGTGCAGGATATGATTTTGCTTTTGACGATTATAACAAATTCACCTTGAGTGCAGAAATAGCCAAACTAATGGTGCCAACCCCACAAAACCCTGATTTGAATTTAGACGGTGTTACTACAGCATCCGAATTGCAACAATCCAATTTAGATTATCAAAGTATTGGCTGGACCTCTGGCTTATTCAAATCATTTGGCGATGCACCAAACGGATTAAAAGAAGAAATCAAAGAAGTAACTTATGCTGTAGGAGCCGAGTACAATTATCAAGACTCGTTTGCCATGCGATTAGGCTACTTCCATGAAAGCCCCGACAAAGGAGCCCGAAAATTTTTCTCCTTGGGAGCTGGATTCAAATACACCACCCTAAAAATAGATGTATCCTATTTGTTTAACGCCTCCAACATTAAAAGCCCACTCGAAAATACCCTTCGTTTTTCATTATCATTCTCATTTGGAGACGATTATGACGAATATTAAAATAATTAATAACCAACAATAACACCAATAAAAAAGCCCTAATTTTGAAAAAAAGTAGGGCTTTTTTATACCAAATATATTT
>NZ_MUGT01000045.1:17349-23006 GCF_002217205.1 Flavobacterium branchiophilum NBRC 15030 = ATCC 35035
TTGCATAGCTGGGCTACGGAACTATTTTTTTTTGACTCATTTTAGCAAAAAAGAACCAATAGATTGGACTATTTTATATGTATATTTGGTATTACATAAAAAAAAGCGGAACTAATTCCTCTTAATCCCGATAGCTGTCGGGACTAAAAACTTTTCGATAACTCCATATAGTGTTGACAATATATAATCGGTTCCATTCAACCCGAGTTTAACTTGTGTATTGTGTTTTTTGTAGGTATTTGTTGAAATAATTCCTTGCTTGGCTTTCAGGTGCAAGAAAAGGCTAGCTGTTGTGCGTTCGGTTTTTTATTTATAATTGTTTTCAAAATTCTGTACTTGATTTAGATAAAAATAGTTCGTAATTAATTTTTGTAAAATATCTATTTTTTTTTCAAGTTCTTTTGCTCTTTCTATTGCTTTAGTTTTATTTTCAACTAAATCTATTTGGTTATATACATTTTGACTTTCTTCATCAGTAACATATTGAATAAGTGATTTTAAATATATTTTTTTTTGATTTCTAAAATCATACTTTTTATTATAATATTCTCCTTTGATTTTTAAAAGATATACTGAATATTCTGCAAAAGCGTTTAATCTTTTATTTTGATGACCATAAAAAGTTCCTCCATAATTTAATTCACCATAAAGTTCATTTATTGCTTTATAAAGCTTAATTAAGTTCTGTCTTTCTGTTTTAAATTTTTGTTCTCCATTTTTTTGTTTTAAATAATATGTGTAAATCAAACAAAATTTATCTTGACCTGCTTCACTGCCAAAAGAATAATGCTCTTTCTTTCCATTTTGATTTATGTAATCCTTCCATTCTCCACTAGCTGAATATGCTTCGTGTGGATTTAAAAAAAAATCTGATTTAAAGAGTGGAAAAAGTTTTTCTATTTTGCTAAGTTCATTTTTTGAAAGAATTAATGTTTCATTCTCTTTTTCTGAATAAATAACTATTTTTTCTTTTTCAAGTTTTGCATTGTCAATAATTTGAGGTAAGCATTGAGTTAATAATTCATTGTTACTCTTCTTTTCAGTTTGTAGCTGTTTTTTTTGTTCAGAATTATCATTTTTACAACTTATGCAAATTGTAAAAAGTATAATAAAATATATTGATTTTAAGTTCATATTTTTCATTCGGTTTTCTGTCGCTCTAATCTGTCTGCCCACTATCTTATTCCCGCAATAACTCCCACTATTTATTCTTTTTTAGAAAGTATTACTAATGATTTTACCTTTTGCAATAATACAACCTATTTTTTTAAACTACAATTTTTTTTAAATTTCGTTTTATGATATTTTTTATCTTTTGAGTAATTCTCGTAGCAATTCATTTTCTTTTTGGAGGGCTTGGTTTTCTTTATGGAGCGATTCTAATTGCTCTTTTAGGGCTTTTTCTGCTTTGGTTTCATAAGGGATGCCCAGCCATTCGCCCAAATCCATCAAAAAATTGTAGTTTACAATCTGGCTCATCCGCCATAATATAGTAAACTGAAAGGAGGTGTTTTTTAGGTAATTGTTAAGGGTACTATATCGTACTCCCAAACCATCCGAAACCGTTTTCATCGCCACTTGGTTTTGATGCAAATAATACCTCACAAAATTACCTAAAGCTGGATTGTCTCCTTTTTTTACTACTCTAAATTTTTTTGTTATATTCATCTTCTTAAAATTTATTTAGCAAATTTAGTGTTTTTTTTAAATAAAATACCAATAACTACTATTTTAAATATTCATAACTACTATTTTAAATATACATAAACACTATTTTAAATATATATAAACACTATTTTAAATACAAATAACTACTATTTAATATAACCATAATTACTATTTTAAATAGCCATAATTACTATTTTAAATAGCTATCATTACTATTTTATATAGCTATAATCACTATATAAAATAGCTATAATCACTATTTTGGTATCGTTTTTATCTTTTATGATAGGGTTAGAAATAAAAAAGCCCTTACTTTATCGAAAAAGTAAGAGCTTAAAAAGTGAAATACTAAAGGTTATTGCTGAACAGGCGGTGTAGAAGGCGTGCTTGTTCCTGCTCCTTGGTTGGCAAACCGTGTTTTGAGTTGGTTGTAAATGGTGTCTGCCCCTGCTACTCCAGCATCTGCGGCACCGCCAATGGCTCTGTATGCTGCAAGTGCCGACACATACGCTTCGCTTCCTGCCAGTAGTTGTGTGTCTTCTAGGCGTTCTAGCAATTGTTTTACAATGAGAATCAGCTCATCTAATTGTGTAAAAAGCGTTAAATCATTTTGCATATTGGTTACAGATAAATAACTAGGCATAAGCGTTGGGTTGTTCGCCATGGCATTGATGGCATCTTCTGTAAATGCCTTGTTATTCACATTGATGGCTGGCAGTGCCATTCGCTCCTCGGTGGTGAGCCCCACTAAAAAAGGCAAATTGGAATTGATGGTTTGGATTGCCGTTTTTACGCCAGTTACTTGTGCAGCCGTAGCCGTAATATTAATACGATTGTTGGTTAAATTACTCATGATTTTATATTTTTTAAAGGTTTACACTATAAATATATACAAAAATAAAAAATATATCCAAATAAAAAATTATTTTTAGAAAAAATTTTCTTCCTAGTATTACCTTCAAAAAACTTTTTTAGAATACTAAAACCCTAGCCCAGACTGAAATGGAAAGTATTTCATAATTTTTTCAAGATGTGGTTATTAAAATTCTGAAAAGTTGGGAGGTTTTGCCAAGCGTTTCATGGTTCGGCTTTTAGATGCAAGGAAAGGCTAGGTGTTAGTGGCAGCTTTTTATATAAGGTCATTAATGTCATCTTGAAATACAAATTTTCTGTGATAGTCTAAATATTGTTGTCTATCTTCTGGAAAAATTCGCAAATTGTTTTTAGCATTTGGATTTATATTCAGACGTTCCCAAGTGTATGCAGAAAGTAAAGTTCCACAAATTAAATCGCCATTATCTTTGAAAGTTATGTAACCTTGGTCAAATAATTTGTCATAAGTTGGTGTTAAGGCAAGTCCGTTTAAATAATCAATTGCTTGGTCTTCTCGCCCTTCTTTTATACAAACTCTATAAGGTTTTATGTGGCTCGCAATTAATAATTTTTCATCTGTAATCTTTGTAAAAGGACATTGAGGCATATGCTCAATTACTTTTTTCCTATATAAATCTGCACCTTGTCGCCCAATTGATTTTGTTTTTTCTCGTTTTTCTTTTTCTACAATTTCAATTTCAGCAGTAGTTCCAATAAGTTTTGGGTGTACGATAGACCTAAATTGATAATCAAGTAAAATTCTGAAATAAAATAATGGTTTTTGATTTTCTTTATTACCAACAACCGGCAATAGTTTCAAAATTGACAAATAACTGATTTTAGGTAAAACAATTTTACGCCAAATGTCCCAAATTTTGTTATCTGAACGAATATAGCCACGACTTAATTTATTATCTGTAAGGTCTGAAACATCATAAATAGTGAAAAATAATTTTTCTTCTCGAAGTTCGGATATACTTTGTAAGTTTGTTGCGTACAATTCTGATATATCAAAATTGTAGATCTGTTCTTGTTTTTGATATTCAATTCTTGCATCATACAAATATTTTAGCAAGTTTGACTTGCTAAAAAAACAATTTCCCTCTTGAATTGCTGTGTAAACTCTTTCGCCATTTTCAATCCCTTTCCCCCAATTTTTATACTCGAAAAAATCGCTTAATCTTTCGCCACTTGAACCTAAATAACTACCAACATATTTTCTTGATTCTCCATTTCCTTTGAACATTTGAAGTTTGTTTTTTCTGTAAATAAAACTGTCTTCTGCTCTTAAATTTTGGATAGAGTCAATTATAAAATATTCCTTACCCTCAATATTTATTTTTTGAAAGCTCTCCATTTTTCTATTCTGCGTATTTCGTTATATCCATTTGCTTAAGTAATGCAATTAAAACATCAACCACAATACTGTTTCCAGCTTGTCTATACATTTGAGTGTCGCTTACAACTTGTTTAAAATCGTCACGAAAGCCCATTAATCTTAAACATTCTTTTGGGGTTAGTTTTCTAATTCTGCCTGAATGTGTAACGTAATTGTCCACCCCAGAACGGTGCATTTTGTGCATAGATTGCAAAAGAGGTCTTGCTATTTCAAGGTCTGTTTTTACGTTTGTCTTAAACGTTTTTGTACCACTACTTAAAACATAATCACGCACTTTGTCTGACAAATAATATTTCTCTTCTACTTCATTTACATCAAATACAAAGTCAGTAAATTCAGATACATTACCTTGCTCAAAAACAAAATCTCCGTGCCAATTAAATTGTTGGTTTGCCTTTTGGCAAAGTGCAACTTCTCCATTTATTTGGGTATAGCGTTTGTTTCTGTTTTTTGAACTTGTTACAAATTTTACTCCTTTTTCTTTTAAGTAATATTTACTATCTATAAAATCTTCTAAAAAATCTTGCATTTTATGTTCTAATGCAATGGATTCCGGAAAAGAAAATTCAGTGGTTTTATCTTTGAAACCAATTACAAAAATTCTTTCTCTGTGTTGAGGAATACCGTAATTTTTTGCGTTCAAAACTTGATAAAAGTAATTATATCCAAGTTCGTCAAATGTGGCTTTTATGGTATCAAAAGTATTCCCATTGTCGTGGTTCAAAAGTCCTTTTACATTTTCAAAAATAAAAACATTTGGTTGACTTTCTTTTACAACTCTTGCAAATTCATAAAAAAGTGTACCTCTGGTATCGTCAAATCCTTTGCGTTTTCCAACCATTGAAAATGATTGGCAAGGACTTCCTCCAACTAATAAATCTAATTTGTCTTTATATTTTTTGCCGTCAATATTGCAGACATCATTATACCAATTTTCAGCACCAATTTCATAATTTGCAAAATAACTTTGTTTCACAAAATTATCACTGTCGCAAGCAAATTGAATTTCAGAATTTAAGTTTAGTCTTTTTAGCGCATATTCAATAGCACCAATGCCTGAAAACATCGTACCAATTTTGATTGTCGCATTTGGATTTGAAAATTCTTTTTCTCTCCAATCTTTGTCAAACTTTAAAATATGTTGACTTGTTGAATAATGTTGCAAATGTTCACTTACAATACTTAAAACTTCTTCATATTGTGGATATTCTTTAAGTTCTTCCACTATTTTTGTTGAATAATGATAATTTAAAAGAGTTGTTTTATCAGTTTGTAAAATTATTGAAAGATTATCTAAAAGTTCTAAATTTATACTTCTCTCATCTTTCTCTATTTTCCCAAGTGTCGATGGGTCAATGTCAATATGTGAAGCTACTTTCCGTAATGGAAAACCCAATTCCCCACGTCTTTGTTTGATATATTCTCCAAATGTTACTTCCATTAATTGTCTATTATTTTGTTCGGACTAATTTTGTCCAAAAGTATGGAAATTATTTTACTCTCACAATATTTTTTTATCGTTTATTTTTAGCATGGTCGTCTTGTAAAATTACCGCCAACTACTAGCTATACGAAAGCTATTGCGTTTTTTAAATCATTTATCAAATGCAAACATAATACATTTTATTATTTTAGAAAACTATTTTACATTTTTAACACAAAAGTAAACTGATACCAAATATACATATAAAATAGTCAAATCTACTTGTTCTTTTTT
>NZ_MUGT01000045.1:23076-24187 GCF_002217205.1 Flavobacterium branchiophilum NBRC 15030 = ATCC 35035
AATATATTTGGTATAAGAAGCAAAAATTTTGCGGTTTTATGGTTTGATGGCGGTGTCTTTGAGAGTTGTTTGATCGAGCAATGAACACAAGGTGCCGTGTGCTCGTGTTCACTTTTTTAGTATTTTTGTTTTCAAAAGGGGTTCCATTTCGATTTTTTTTGAATAAATGGGGGCATTGTGATAAATGTTACAGTCTATTGTTTTCTATTGGTACATCTTTGCATCATCAAATTTTAAGTTTTCAAAAATCATGGAATATATAGGTTATTTTGCATCCATTTTAATTGGTGTTGCTTTAGGATTAATTGGTGGTGGTGGGTCTATTCTTACAGTGCCTGTTTTGGTATATTTATTTGCCATCGAGCCTGTTGTGGCAACTTCTTATTCGCTATTTATTGTTGGTTTAACAAGCGGAATTGGCTCTATTGGCTATTTTAAAAAAGGTTTGGTAAACATCAAAACGGCTATTGTATTTGGTATTCCGTCTATCATTGCTGTTTTTATGACTAGGGCTTTTGTAGTGCCGGCCATACCAAAAGTAGTAATGACTTTGGGCAGTTTTGTGGTTACTAAAAGCATTTTGATGATGTTGTTGTTTGCTGTATTAATGATTGCGGCTTCGTATAGTATGATAAAAAAAGACAACAACAACAACAATGAATCAACTACTGCTACTGAAGAACAAAAATTTAATTATCCCTTAATTTTGATAGAAGGTATTGTTGTGGGTACACTTACAGGTTTGGTGGGTGCTGGCGGTGGTTTTTTAATTATTCCTGCCTTGGTATTGCTTAGCAAATTGCCCATGAAGGAAGCCGTTGGTACATCGTTGGTTATTATTGCAGCCAAATCGTTGATTGGATTTTTTGGCGAAGGCGAGGGAGGCGTTATCGACTGGCCATTTCTGATGACCATTTCTGTTTTTGCTATCATTGGTATATTTATTGGTACGGCACTTTCTAAAAAAGTGGATGGAGCAAAATTGAAACCTGCATTTGGTTGGTTTGTATTGGTTATGGGAGTATATATTATAACAAAAGAATTATTTTTTGGAAAATAATCGGCTTTTGTAACAAAAGTTACATAACGATTAATCGAGTTATTTACATAA
>NZ_MUGT01000046.1 GCF_002217205.1 Flavobacterium branchiophilum NBRC 15030 = ATCC 35035
TATATTTGGTATTATTAATACGAATGTTCGTAACTGATTCCAAAATAACAACCGTATTTTATTAATTTTTAACAAATAAAATATTAAAAATATTAGATAAATAAAATTTTATAAAAATAATTAAAAATCAACTTATAATTTATAAAATTGCACCAGTTGCGGGTGGTCTTAAAAATATATAATAAAAAAAACAGTTTTAAAGCCATGCTAAAAAACTGTTTTTTTGGTAAATATTATTTAAAATACGAAAAAGTTTCTTGGTTTTCAATTTTCAATATACTTTCGTAAATCAGTCTAATCACATTTTCAACATCTGTTTTGTGTACCATTTCTACAGTTGTGTGCATGTATCTAAGGGGCAACGAAATAAGTGCCGAAGCCACACCACCATTACTATAAGCAAATGCATCAGTATCTGTGCCAGTAACTCTGCTCGATGCCAATCGTTGAAAAGGGATGTCGTTTTCTTGTGCGGCAGTTATAATGAGTTCCCTCAAATTATTTTGTACGGCAGGGGCATACGTAATGACGGGACCACGACCAATTTTGGTTTCGCCTTCAATTTTTTTGTCAATCATTGGCGTGGTAGAGTCGTGGCACACATCGGTTACTATGGCCACATGGGGCTTGATGGTTTGGGTAATCATTTCGGCACCACGCAGTCCAACTTCTTCTTGAACAGCATTGGTTACATAAAGGCCAAATGGCAATTTGATGTTGTTTTCGTGTAGCAAACGGGCTACTTCGGCTATCATAAAGCCGCCCATTCGGTTATCGATGGCTCTACATACAAATTTATTATCGTTAAGAATCATAAATTCATCTGGATAGGTAATCACACAGCCAACGTGTACACCCAATGCTTCCACTTCGTCTTTAGTAGCACAACCACAGTCTATAAAAATGTTGTCTTGTTTGGCAGGCTCTTCTTTGCCTCTGTTGCGAGTATGAATGGCAGGCCAGCCAAAAACACCTTTTACAATACCGTTTTTGGTATGGATGTTTACCCGTTTTGAAGGGGCAATTTGATGATCGGAACCCCCGTTTCGAATGACATATATCAAACCATCATCGGTAATGTAATTGACATACCACCCAATTTCGTCGGCATGTCCTTCTATCACAACTTTGAAAGGGGCCTCTGGATTAATAACTCCAACGACTGTTCCATAGGTGTCTGTAATGAAAGTATCTACGTAGGGTTTGATATAATTCATCCATATTTTTTGCCCTTCAGATTCATAACCCGTTGGCGAGGCGGTGTTTAGATAGGTTTCTAAAAAAGTAAGCGATGCCTCATTTAATATTGATTTTGTACTCATAAATTTTTTTTGGCTAAATTATTAAATAGGCATCAAAATTGCATCATTTATTTCTATTTTTGACCTTTTAAATATGAAATAAATATGAAGTTATTACAATACGGGTTTGTCCTTGTTTTATTTGCATTTTCTGCACACGCACAAGTAATTCAAGACAGCGAAAAAATGGGATACACCCTTCAGGAAAACGATACAATTTTGTCTGAACCTATACTTTTGGAAGAAGTAGTTATCCAAAAAGAAAAGCTGGATCCCGAGACTAAAAAACAATTTTTATTGTTGCAAAACAGGGTTTATAAAGTGTATCCGTTTGCCAAAATTGGTACAGAACGATTGACTATTTTGAATCAAAATTTAGAACATTTAAAAACCGAACGAGAAAAACGTAAATATTCCAAAATAATTCAAGAATATTTAGAAAAAGAATTTACAGATCAGCTAAAAAAATTGTCTCGCAAGCAAGGTCAGATTTTAGTGAAATTGATTCACCGTCAAACGGGTTTTACAACATTTGAATTGATCAAAGATTATAAAAGTGGCTGGAAGGCATTTTGGTCGAATACGACAGCCAAAGTGTTTGATATAAATTTGAAAACAAAATACAATCCTACAGAAAACAATGAAGATTTTTTTATAGAAACCATTTTATATAGGGCTTTTAATTCGGGCCGATTGGTAAAACAAGAAGCCGCTTTGCCAATAGATTATGATGAATTGCAACAAATATGGGAAAACAAAGCCAAACAACAAAACAGCTCAAAAGCACAATAAAAAAGCAGTGGATGTTTTTGAAAACGTTGGTTTCTTCGGTATTGTTTTGCGTGAGGGATAGCAGTGGAAATCCTTTTTTTGCCCCTCTTTTTGATATAAAAAAAACGTCTTTACGGTGTAGCAAAGACGTTTTTTTTGTGTGGTAACGTATGTTTAAACTATATTTTCACGGTCCAGCCAAAAGGGTCTTCGGCAGTTTTGGTTTGAATATTGGTCAGTTTTGTTTTGAGACTTTGTGCCAAAGAATTGTCAGATTTTGGTAATTCGTAATAGGTATCTTGATAAGAAAACCCAATAATTGGGGTGATAACGGCGGCTGTTCCGGCACCAAATACTTCTTTTAGACTTCCGTTTTGAGCGGCTTCTACGAGCTCAGACACCAATACAGAACGTTCTTCTACGGCAATTCCTTCTTTTTGGGCTAGGGCAATAAGACTTTTTCGGGTAACCCCGTCCAAAATACGCTCGCTAACGGGAGCTGTAAAAAGGGTGTTGTTGATGTTGAAAAACAAGTTCATGGTACCTGCTTCTTCGAGTTTGGTGTGGGTGGCATCGTCTGTCCAAATGATTTGTTGAAAACCAGCATCGTTTGCTAATTTTGTAGGATAAAACTGCCCTGCGTAATTACCAGCTGCTTTAGCTGCACCAATACCGCCATTGGCCGCACGGCTATAATGTTCGGCAATTAGTACTTTTACCTCGCCAGCATAATAAGATTTTACGGGCGATAGCAATATTGAAAAGCGGTATTGGCTAGAAGGAGCCGCTATAACTCCAGGGCCAATTGCTATCATAAAAGGTCTGATATACAATGAGTTGCCTTCGCCTTTTTTTACCCATTCACGGTCTAAATCGATCAATTGTTTGAGTCCGTCCATAAAAATGGCTTCTGGAATTTCGGGCATACACAATCGGGTTGCAGACTTGTTTAGACGTTTGTGGTTTTCTTGTGGTCTAAAAAGCCACACTTGGTCTTGTTCGTCTTTATAAGCTTTCATGCCCTCAAAAATGGCTTGTCCGTAATGGAAAACTTTTGCCGAAGGGTCCAACACAAACGGTTCGTAAGGTTTAATTTCGGGTGTTTGCCAGGCACCATCTATATAATCGCAAACTAAAATGTGGTCTGTAAACACCGCACCAAAAGCAAGGTTGTCGAAGTTTATGGTATTGATTTTGGATTCAGTGGCTTTTCTGATGTCGATTTTTGGAGTACTTTGATTCATTTGAGCGTCAATTTATTATTTGTTTTAAGGTTTTTGAAAGCCTTAATTTTGTATTTGTTTGTATGATTGATACAAAAATAGTAATTTTTGTTTGATTTATATATTAAACATTGCTTTTTTTGTTATTTTTTTATTTATATCGCATTTTCAAAGAAATAAATAGGAATAATATAATTTTTTATGAAAATAGCGTTTAAAGTGAAACATTTGACACCTAAAAGCTGTTTTATTGCGGATTAAAAGTGCTTGATTGGATTCTCATGGAAGGCAATTGGAGGGCTATTTTAATTTTTTATAATTTTTTATATCTCAGTTTTACCTCAATTCCATAGATTTGGTGTTTTTTTTGGAAGCCAATAACAAAGCCTTAAAATTTTATGAAAAGAGAAATTATTCTTACAAATGATGGTTCTAGTACCATTCACATTCCAGAGTGGAACGAAAGCTACCACTCAAAACACGGTGCCATTCAGGAGGCTTATCATGTGTTTATCAAAAATGGATTGGATTTATTTGAGCAACAACAAGTTGCTATTTTGGAAATTGGTTTTGGTACGGGTTTAAATGCCTTGATTACGCTGCTAGAGGCCAATAAGCGGCAGCAAAACATTAGCTATCAGGGCGTAGAGGCTTATCCCATTTTGGAATCGGAACGGCAACAACTTAATTATGATGTGATTTTAGAAAGCACTTCAAAAAAGGTGTTATTTGATGAAATTCATCGATGCAAATGGGAGGAGGAAGTCAAATTAAGTCCATATTTTTGTTTAAAGAAACGGCAGGATTTTTTTGAAAATATTCAGGATATTTCAAAATTTGATTTGATTTATTTTGACGCTTTTGGCTATCGGGTGCAGCCAGAATTATGGCGTTTTGAAATATTTGAAAAAATGTATCAAGCACTTCATCCTGAGGGGGTTTTGGTAACTTATGCAGCCCGAAGCATCATTAAAAAAAACATGGAACAAGCTGGCTTTAGGGTAGAAAAACACCCTGGGGCACCTGGAAAAAGAGAACTTTTTAGAGCCATTAAAGAGGTTAAATAAAAGTTATTTTTTTGTTAAAAAGTCCTTTTTGTTTCAAATAAATTGTAATTTTACATGAACATATTAATAAAAACAACCACTAAAAATTTCAGAATGATGCTCACAAACAGTTTTGATTTTACTAGAAAAATTTTAGAAAACGTTAGCTTCGACCCCAAACTATTTTGTAAGGAGTTGAACAAAGCAGTTCAGTTGCTTTTGCCTTATGAGTTGGAACAACTACACGAATGGGTTTTGAAATTTACGGCCTCAAAACCAGAACTCAAACAATGTTTGGTGTATTTGAGATAAGAGCAAATTTTGTAAAACAACAAAGAGAAAAGCCAATTAAAAAAGGCTTTTCTCTTTTGTTTTTTTAGAGCATTTCAATTAAAATGTTATTTTTTTATTTCGTTTTGAAGATCAATTAAAAACAGTTCAACGGCAATTCTAATAGAGGCACAAACCATTAATTTTTTGGCTTTTTTTACAGAAATAGGAGTCATTCTACCAACAGGAGCATTCAAATCGCCATCTTTGATATCTACACAATAGGTTTTTGAAAAATTTTGAAATGCAAACTGAATTTGACAAATGCCATGAACATTGGGTATCATAAATCCTGTTTTTTTACAATCTAACGCTTCAAGTTTAGCAGTGATTTGTTCGGAGTCTTGGCTTTCGGAAATTATAAAATTGGATCTAACACATAATGTGTCAATATATGCTTTTACAACTTGAGCACCCAATTCGGCATTAAATTCTGATTTGTTTTCCAATTCAATTGAAGCACAAGCCAGTTTTTTTAGCTTTAGAGAGTCTCTTAAATCATCGAATTTTATTGTAACTTTCTTTTTGCTAAAATCAAATTTTTTGACAGTTTCATACAATGGGTAGTCATTCAAAACGGTAGCTTTTGGTATATAAGCTGCTGGTCCGGAGGCTAATCCAATAATAAGACCTTGAGCAAACAAAGTATAAGATTGGAAAGCGAATAAAACGAAAAATAGCATTTTTTTCATAAATGGGATGGTTTTAATGTTTTTTTGTAATTAAAAATGTTAGGTTTCCCTTGTTTTTAGATTACAAATATACAAAATAATGAAGTTTTATAGTTTTTATTCGTAATTTTTAACATTATTGTTTATAAATAATTTTTATTTACAAATAGCAATTATGCCTTACAATGCCAACAGATGTATTATGATTGGGCTATCATTTGACATTGGTTCTCTTTTTTTTATATTTTAAAATTCAATATCTTTGCTGAAAATTTCAAATATTTTTTTTATTTTAAAATAATTTTACCTAGTTATATGAAACGAGTTGTTGTAGGGCTTTCGGGCGGTGTAGATTCTAGTGTTGCGGCATATTTGTTGCAACAACAAGGTTATGAAGTTATTGGCCTTTTTATGAAAAATTGGCACGATGATTCGGTAACCATTTCAAACGAATGTCCGTGGCTTGAAGACAGTAATGATGCTGTTTTGGTGGCAGAAAAATTAGGAATTCCTTTTCAAACGGTTGATTTGAGCGAAGCCTACAAAGAAAAAATTGTCGATTATATGTTTGACGAATATGAGAAAGGACGTACACCAAATCCAGATGTTTTGTGTAATAGAGAAATCAAGTTTGATGTATTTATGAAAATAGCCCTCGATTTGGGGGCAGATTTTGTGGCAACAGGGCATTATTGTCAAAAAAAAGAAAGCTACATCAACCATCAAACAACCTACCACCTTTTGGCGGGTAAAGATGTGAATAAAGACCAATCTTATTTTTTGTGTCAATTATCTCAGGAGCAATTGTCTAAAGCTTTGTTTCCTATTGGACATTTAACAAAACCTGAAGTAAGGGCCATAGCAGCCGAAATGGAACTGGTAACGGCCGAGAAAAAAGATTCTCAGGGTTTGTGTTTTATTGGAAAAGTACGATTGCCCGAGTTTTTGCAACAAAAATTGCAACCCAAAGCAGGTATGATTATCGAAATACCTGCAAATGCTGCATTATATGAAACGGCAACACCCGCATTTGAAAATTGGGAACATGAATTACAATATTGGTCTCATAAAAAACAATATACGCCCGAAATGGGTAAAAAAGTAGGACAACATTCGGGGGCTCATTATTTTACAATCGGACAGCGAAAAGGACTCAATGTTGGGGGAACAAAAGAAGCATTGTTTGTTATTGCTACAGATGTAAATCAGAATGTTATTTATACGGGGCAGGGGGCTCAACATCCTGGTTTGTTTAGAAAAGCTTTGTTGGTTAGCAATAATGAAATCCATTGGATTCGTACCGACTTGGCTTTACAGCCTGGCGAAAGCAGGTCGGTAATGGCCAGAATCCGTTACAGGCAAGCGTTGCAACAAGCAACCTTGTATCAGTTTGAAAATGGTTTGTATGTTGTTTTTGAACACCCGCAATCGGCCATTACCGAAGGGCAGTTTGTTGCTTGGTATGATGGTGAAGAACTTTTGGGCTCGGGGGTAATTGCTTAAATGGGGGAAGCATGAAGTTTTGAGTATGAAGTTTGAAGTATGAAGTTTTAAGTATGAAGTTTTGAGTATGAAGTTTTAAGTATGGAGTTTTAAGTATGAAGTTTTAAGTATGAAGTTTTAAGTATGAAGTTTTGAGTATGAAGTTTTAAGTATGAAGTTTGGAGTATGAATTATTAATATTGTATTATGGGGGTAGTGGTTAAAAAAGTAGAGCAATGTATTGGTTCAATTTGGTTGGTTGCTATTCTGTTTTTTATTGTTGAAAAGGGGATGGCACAAGAGGATGCAAGGGTTTATTTTACAGACAAACCCAATGCGTCAGTTTATTTGAGTAATCCGTTGTTGATGTTGTCTCAGAGGGCTTTGGACAGGCGATTGGCACAAAATATACCGCTTTCTGTTCAAGACGTTCCATTATACCAGCCTTATTGGGACACTATTGCCAATGCCAATGGTATAGTAATAAAAACAAGCTCAAAATGGATGAATTGTGTGCATGTCCGAGGGAGTGTGTCTCAAATAAATGCACTGGCCAATTTGTCGTTTGTAAGCCATATTGAATTTGCCAATCCTACTTTAAATAGTAAAACAAGCCAACAGCAACCGCCTTTTGCAATCCAAAAAACGTTTGAAACAACCTCAGATTTGCCCTACGGCAATTCACTAAATCAAATTCAAATGCTCAGTGGGCAATCTTTGCACCAACAAAATAAAACTGGTTTTGGAAAAATAATTGCGGTGTTAGATGCAGGATTTCCAGGTGTCGATACTTTGCCAGCTTTTCAATATTTGCAAAACCATGGGTTGATATTAGGGGGCTATAATTTTGTAGATCAAAACACTCTGTTTTATTCGGGTAATAGTCATGGAACATCGGTTTTGTCGTGTATGGGAGGCTATGTTTCGGAGCAGCTAGTTGGAACGGCGCCAGATGCGTTTTATTATTTGTATGTTACTGAAGATACTGCCTCTGAAAACCCAGTAGAAGAATCGTATTGGGTGGCAGCAGCCGAAGCAGCCGATAGGGTAGGAGCAGATGTTATTACATCGTCGTTGGGGTATTTTATTTATGACAATCCTAGTTATTCCTATTCTTATTCTGACATGACTGGCAACAAGGCATTTGCCTCAAAAGGAGCCAATATTGCTTTTTCTAAAGGCATTATTGTTGTAGTAAGTGCGGGCAATTCAGGTCAATCTGCTCATCCACATATTGGTGTTCCTGCCGATGCCACCCATGCTTTAACCATTGGGGCTGTAGCGGCTAATCAGGAGTATGCTAGTTTTAGTTCTATTGGCCCTAGTTTTGATCAACGCATAAAACCCGATTTGATGGCTCAAGGGGTCAATGCAGTAATGGCAAACCTTCAAGGCAGCATTGTTGGGGGCAATGGCACATCGTTTGCATGTCCCATAATGGCGGGATTATTGGCTTGTTTTTGGCAAGCTTATCCAACTTTAACCAATCAACAAGTGGTAGATTATATCAAACAATCGTCCGATAGGTATAACAGTCCAAATGCACAATACGGCTATGGTATCCCCAATTTTTTATTGGCCAGTAATCAAGCAAACTTGTCTGAAAAAGAATCTAAAAACACCAAATTTTTATTGTATTATAATGTAGAAAATCAAAATTTAAACGTGCAATTGTTTGGTTATTTGGCAAAAGGCCAAATAACACTATTTGATGTTCAAGGCCGATTGGTAAAAGTATTGAATTTAGAACAAAATTACAACCAGTTTGACATAAGTGATTTGTCATCAGGTGTTTACATGTATGTTTTAAAAAATCAGTATGCCTTATACTATGGTAAATTTGCAAAATAATAGTTTTACAATAATTCAAATTTATAATCTAATACTTGTTTTTGTTTAATAATAAATAATTATTCTTTCAAACGACTTTTCGATATGAAGTTTTCAGATTTTACCACACTTATTTCAAAAATACAAGTGGCACCATTAGAAGGTTCCGTAGCACATGACAAAATGTGTCCACCCGAGCGAAACGAAATGTTGCAAAAACAAGGACAAAACGTTTGGAACGAGGCTAAAACGGCTGCGGTATTGTCTTTAATATATCCAAAAGACGAAGAAGCCTATTTGGTTTTGATTGTTAGAAATACTTACAAAGGAGTGCATTCTGCTCAAATTGCTTTTCCAGGTGGAAAAGTTGAAACAACCGACAAATCCCTAGCCCATACGGCACTTAGAGAAACTTTTGAAGAGATAGGTATTGTTGCAAACGACATAAACATCATCAAGCCTTTAAGCCAATTGTATATTCCGCCAAGTCGTTTTTGGGTTCATCCTTTTTTGGGTGTTGCAAACCAAAGCTTGTCATTTGTTCCTGATGCTAACGAAGTAGCTCAAATTATTGAATGGCCATTGAAGCATATTTTAGATGAAACCAAAATTGGTGAAAAACTAATGCAAACTTCCTACATGCAAGCTGTTGAGGTACCAGGATTTATGATAGACGAACATTTTGTTTGGGGGGCTACGGCAATGATCCTATCTGAATTGAAAGAGTGTTTAAAAAGTGTCCTTTAATTAATTAAGATTTTGTATGTTTGCAACCTATAAAAATTAATTTTCAATACCATGGGGCTATTCAAACGCAATCCTTTTGGACATATATTATTTATAAAAAAATGGTTAATCCGTATATTTGCAGTGCTTACGCACAAAAGATACAGAGGTTTTAACGAATTGCAAATTGAAGGGTCTGAAATTATAAAAAATTTGCCCAATACTAATGTTTTATTTATTTCAAATCATCAAACTTATTTTGCAGATGTTGTAGCCATGTTTCATGTTTTTAATGCCAGTTTGAAAGGACGACAAGACACCATTAAAAACCTTGGATACATTTGGCAACCCAAAATGAATATCTATTATGTTGCCGCCAAAGAAACCATGCAAGCAGGTTTGTTGCCCAGAATTTTAGCCTACGTTGGTGCCATTACAGTTGAAAGAACTTGGCGATCCAAAGGCAAAGATGTATGTGAAAAACGAGATGTTAATCCAAATGATACCGAAAATATCAAAATTGCCCTTTCAGATGGTTGGGTAATTACATTTCCTCAGGGTACTACAAAATCATTTAAACCTGTAAGAAAAGGAACCGCACACATCATCAAACAACACAAACCCATTGTTGTGCCAATTGTAATTGATGGTTTCAGACGGTCTTTTGATAAAAAAGGATTGAGACTCAAGAAAAAAGGTATTTTACAATCATTTATCATCAAACCACCTTTGGATATTGATTATGACAACGAAACGATTGAACAAATTGTCGAAAAAGTAGAATATGCAATAGAGCAACACCCTTCATTTTTGAAAGTGATTCCTGTTGAAGAAATGGAAGCGGCAGAAAAGCTCAATAAAACTCGAAAATGGGAGTATTGATTTTTTTAAATTGATATAACGTAATATTTTACAATATTATTTGTTCAATAGCTACAAACAATTGTGTAGCAACCCCTTGCCTTTGAAAACGGGGCAATACATACAACAAATCGATAGTAGTTGGGTGGTCTAGGGTAACAAAACCTAAAACATTTTCATGTTCGTAGGCTAATAATACCACTTGTTGTTCGATGATTTGATGCCATTTGGATGTGTTATTCATGCTCGAAGCCCAAATTTTTAATTGATTTTTTGAATAAAAATGGGTTGAAATATCCAAAACAGCATGTTCAAAAACGGATAACATGCTGGGGATATCAAGTATTGAAGCGGGCAATATTTTCATTGCAATACTCGCTTACATTTTGCTTAAAATGTCTTTTTTCAAAGCATCATATTCGCCCTGAAGGATCAGCCCGTTGTCTAATAATTTTTTGTAATTTTGTAATTTTGCAAACAATTCATCTTGACTCAAGGGCTGATTTGGTGCTTCTACAGGTGTGTTTGCTACGGGTTTTGGCTCTTCAACCCGTAAATTGTTTGGTATAATTTCGGCATAATTGGTTACTTCCTCTGTTTCTATTTCTTCAATTTTTTCTTCAATTTTTTCTGAAATCCATTGGGCGGGTGCTGTAGTTTCTGGTGCTATGGTTTGGGCAACAACACTTCCTGTTTTGATGATCTCTAATTGCTCTTTTGCAAATGTATGCAATTTTCGAGCTTGAATTTTTGGGATATAATCAATGGTAACTTGAATATCATTTTTGGTTGAAAACGAGAAATCAGAACCTAAAATATTTTCTTTAATAAAGGTGGCCACTACGTCTTCCCAATTAAAATCGATAAACTCCATCGAAAGACCTAAATTTTTAGGTCGGCAAATGATGATGCGTTTGTTTGTTAAAACCACACTTTCAGGAAAAACGGTTAATGCTGGTTTTTTTTGAACACCAATATAGCCCACCTCTTCATTTTTCATTAATAAATCAGATAGTTTGGCCGATATTTTTTCGATGGCTTTTGGGTCTTGCTCTTCATTGAGAAATTTTCTGAACTGCTCTTTCATTTTTAAAATTTAGGTATAGAAAAGTTTATTTTTTTTTAAATGTTACAATCATTGTTTTTGATGATGCGAATATAATAAAAAAATGTAAGTGTTGTCTAAAAAGTGATAAAATGTTTAAAATGAGTAAAAAAACATTATATCGATAAAAATAAACATTTTATCGATAAAAAATGATTTTAATTCAAATTAATTTTTTATTTTTGTCCGATAAAATGAAAATGTTGTTGTAATATATCTATAAAATAGTAAAATACTTTAATTGTTAAAAAAACGAAATACATTTTTAAATAATTGATAATCAGTACTTTATGATGTTTTCGTTTTTTATTTTAAAATACTTTAAAATTTAGAAAGTATATAATTTTAACGACATTATGATTTTTTTTTACAAAAGATAAAAAAAATGTTTCAAATTGAAAATTTTTATTAAATTTGACTTTTGAAGAATATTAAAATCAAGTTTGGTAAATGTTTGAAAATGAAAGAATAATAACAATATTAGATTGTTATTCACTAAAAAAAGTAATGAATTTTTAGAAGCGTTGTGCATTAAAATCAAATATTTATGAAAAAAGTAGCTTTGTTGTTTAGAAATGATACTTTTACAGTATCAGAAAAAGATCAAGATTTTGATTTTGAATCTTCAAATTTGGTTTTGGGTTTTGGATCAGGACATTTAGTTTCAAATTCAGATGTTTATAATACAATTTATCGTAAATTTCCAAAAGCTCAAATTGCCCTTTGTTCTACGGCTGGAGAAATATTTGGCACCGAGGTTTTAGATGATACCATTTCGTTGGTAGCAATAAAGTGGGGTAGTAGTATCATGCAAACATCGAGCGTTTTGATAGCAGATTATCAGAACAGTTTTGAAGCTGGCAAACAATTGCTCCTCAAAATGGATCAATCAGCTCTAAAATTAGTTTTTATTTTATCTGATGGGAGCCATGTTAATGGAAGCGAATTGGTAAAAGGCCTAAACAGTGTCAAAGCCCCTCATTTGCTCATTACAGGCGGGTTGGCAGGAGATGGAACGCATTTTGAAAAAACTTTTGTAGGGCTCAACGAAGTGCCAAAAACAGGAAATTTGATAGCTATTGGATTAGGAGGCAAAAATTTAGAAGTAACACACGGAAGCCTTGGGGGCTGGGAATCATTTGGATTAGAAAGAGTGGTTACCCGATCGAAAGAAAATATATTGTATGAAATTGATGGAAAAAATGCTTTGGATTTGTATAAAAATTATCTAGGAAAATATGCAAATGATTTGCCAAGTTCGGCACTTTTGTTCCCGTTATCTATTATTTTAGAAAAAGGAACAGAGCCCATCGTTCGCACAATTTTAGCAATAGACGAAGAGCATCAATCCATGACATTTGCAGGCGACATTCCCGAAGGATGTAAGGTTAGGTTTATGAAAGCTAATTTTGATAAATTGATAGATGCCGCCAGCGATGCCGCCAGCAACAGTTTGGAGCTATTGAGCCACAAACCTGCTTTGGCCTTTTTAGTGAGTTGTGTTGGTAGAAAATTAATTTTAGGGTCTAGAATAGAAGAAGAGGTAGAAGCTGTACAAGACATTTTTGGAACAGATACGGTACTGACAGGTTTTTATTCTTATGGAGAAATTTCGCCTTTAACCCCTATGGGCAATTGTGGTTTGCACAATCAAACCATGACAATAACAGGAATAAATGAAATTGAATAATATATGAGTTTTCATAAACATTTACAAAAACAAATTAATAAATATTTAGACCCAGAAATCATTACAGACGAACGGTTTAAAAAATTTATCAACGCAGTTAATGATTCTTATTTGTCTTACGAAAGAGACAGAGAGTTGATGAGTCATGCCTTTATCGAAAGCGAAAAAGAATTTGTAGAAGTAAATGAAAACTTAAAAAAAGAATATGATTTAAAGGAAAAATCTATAGCAAACTTGTTTGAAAGTATTAGCAAGTTTAATAATGAATTTGAAGCCATTCCTACAAATGATAAAAAAGATTTGTTATTTGTTTCCAATTATCTAAAAGAACAAATATCCAAACGAAAAGAAGTTGCAACAACCTTGTTGCGAACAATTGAATTATTAAAAAAATTGTTTGCCAATTTACAATCGGGTATTTTAGTAGAAGACGAAGATGGCAAAATATTGTTTTGTAACGATTTATTTTGCGAAATTTTTGAAAAATCTGTTAAAGCTGATGATTTAGTAGGTAAATATTGTGATGATTTTAGAGAAAAAGCAGTTTTTAAAGATTTTGAAAGTTTTGAAATCCGAACAAAAGAAATTGTTAGTAAACGAGAAATTGTAACTAACGAATTATTGCAAACGGTTGATGGTCGCTATTTTGAAAGAGATTTTATACCCGTATTCATCAAAAATGTTTACAAAGGTCATTTGTGGAAATATACAGATGTTTCTAAGCGAATGCTAACAAAAAACTTATTAGAACAAAGCGAAGAACGGAATAGATTGATAATGAATTCTGCTTTGAATGCCATTATTACAATTGATTCTTTGGGCAATATTACATTTTGGAACGACCAAGCCGAAAAAATATTTGGCTGGCACCGAGAGGAAGTTTTAGGCAAAAAATTGTCTGAAACAATCATTCCACAAGTGCATAAAGCCAGCCACAACCATGGTATAGACCGATTTTTATTAACGGGTAAAACCACTGTTTTAAACAAACAAATGGAGCTATCTGCTGTGAATAAAAACAATCAAGAGTTTCCTATAGAAATTTCAATTATACCTGTAATTCAAAACGGAGAAACCTTTTTCTGTTCATTTATTCAAGATATTTCTGTAAGAAAAAAAGCAGAGCAAAAATTAAAATATCAAGAAGAAAAGTATCGAAATATTATTGCCAACATGAATTTGGGGCTTTTAGAGGTAGATGTAGAGGAAAATATTGTGTTTACGAATCAAAGTTTTTGCGACATTTCAGGTTTTGATTATCATGAACTTATTGGCAAAAGACCCTCAGATTTGTTTAGTTTGAAAGAAAACGAAGCCTTGATAGAAGAGAAAAAAGACCTTCGAACAAAAGGAGTTTCGGATATTTATAGAATTCCTATTATTAATAAAAATGGGGAACAACGCTGGTGGGCCATAAGTGGTGCTCCAAATTTTGATGACAAAGGCAACTTAATAGGATCTATTGGAATCCATTTGGATATTACCGATCAAAAACAATTGGAAATAGATTTAGAAGCCCAAAAAACAAAAGCAGAGGAAGCCTCAAAAGCAAAAGAAGCTTTTTTAGCCAATATGAGTCACGAAATCCGAACGCCTTTGAATGCGATCATAGGATTTTTAAGAGAATTGAAAAAACAAGAGTTGAACGATTTTCAAAGAAAACATGTAGAAAATAGTACCGTGGCTTCCAAACATTTGTTGGCCATTATCAATAATATTTTGGATATTTCCAAAATAGAAGCAGGTGAAATGTCATTGGAAGAGGTAGATTTTAGCATTGAAAATACTCTTCATAAAGTTGTAACAGTACTCTTGCCAAAAGCCGAAGAAAAAGGTTTGATTTTAGAAGCCAATATATCAAAATCAGTATTTAAAGTTTTTAAAGGCGATGCACTAAGAATAGAACAAGTGTTGTTTAATTTGGTAGGAAATTCATTAAAATTTACCAAAAAAGGCAGCATCAACCTAACGTGCAAATTGTTAGAAAACCATCCCGATAAACAAAAAATAGAAATTGCCGTTGCCGATACAGGAATTGGTATGGACAAAAAGTATATTGACTCTATTTTTAAGAAATTTTCGCAAGAAGATAAAGAAGTTACACGAAAATTTGGAGGAACAGGACTAGGAATGTCCATCAGCAAAGAGCTTGTTCAGCTCATGAAAGGCCACATTAATATTGAAAGCGAAAAAGAAATTGGTACTATTGTTCGGATAGTTTTTGAATTTCCAAAAGGTGATGTGAATAAACTATTGGAAGCCAAAACAGAACAAATTGAAATTAATTTAGACGGTGTTTCAATACTTTTAGTAGAAGACAATGAAATGAACAGGATGGTGGCTCAAAATAGTTTGCAATATTT
This sequence comes from Flavobacterium branchiophilum NBRC 15030 = ATCC 35035, assembly GCF_002217205.1. Lineage (GTDB taxonomy): Bacteria > Bacteroidota > Bacteroidia > Flavobacteriales > Flavobacteriaceae > Flavobacterium > Flavobacterium branchiophilum. Next base: position 15,400 of record NZ_MUGT01000046.1, read on the forward strand.
TAAATGTGATGTTACAGAAGCCGTAAACGGGCTTCAAGCTATTGAAATGTTGAAGAAAAAATCATTTGATATTATATTGATGGATATTCAAATGCCCGAATTAGACGGGATTGAGGCAACCAAAATCATTCGAAATGAATTGCACCTAAACACACCAATCATTGCACTTTCGGCCAATGCATTTAAAACTGAAATTGAAAAATGTAAAAATGCTGGGATGACAGACTATATTTCTAAACCTTTTGAAGAACATGTTTTGTACGAAATAGTATCAAAATATGCAGCTAAAAAAAGAGTTGTCCACGACACACCAAAAGAAGTCATAATGCCGCTCCAACTGTCTAGCCAAAAGGTGTATAACTTGAGTGCCATCGAAAAAATGAGCCGTGGCAATCAAGATTTTGTTCTAAAAATGATCAAATTGTTTATAGAACAATCCAAAATTACCATTCAAAAAATAAGACAAGCAATTGAACAAGATGATTTTGAAGAAGTAAGCCGATTGATTCACAAAATTAAGCCAAGCATCGAAGGATTAGGTATTTTAAGTATTTTAGATAAAGTAAAATTACTCGAAAAAATAGCCCTCGAATCAACAGATAAAGTGCTTATTAGTGCACTATTTGACGAAATACAAATAGTTTTAGAAAAAGCAGCAGTCGAATTATACGAAAACGAAGTAAATAAATAATAAACCAATTAAATTGTATAAAAATATGGAAAATCCAAATGACAACCAATTCAAATTTTTTATTGTAGATGATGATGTTTTTTGTGCGAGTATGCATGAACAATATTTGCGTAACTTAAATTATGAAGACATTACTTATTATGATAATGGTAATGATTGTTTGAACAATTTAGATAAAAATCCCGACATCATTTTTTTAGATCATAATATGGATGGTATGACAGGATTTGATGTGTTGAAAAAAATCAAACGAACAAACCCAAATATCTTTGTAGTGATGGTTTCTGGTCAGGATAATATCAAAACAGCAGTAGATGCCTTAAAATATGGTGCTTTTGATTATGTAATAAAAGATACAAATGTTAGCGATAAAATGGCTATTATTATCGACAAAATAATAAAGGTAAAGGAAGAATTAAGAAAGAAAAATCCTTCTTTATTTCAAAGAATTATTTCAAATTTTTAATAAATAAATAAAAAATGAGAAAATTTTTTCTTGTTACGTCCTTATCCATTTTGCTTTTTGCATGTAAAACACAAAATTTACTAGAGTCTAAAACAAAAAAGTCTGCTGCAGAACAAAAGCAAGATGCAAAAGACTTTGCCTATAATCCAAAATACGAATACAAAATACGAGTAGATGATAAAATATCTATCTCGGTTTGGGGCGAAGACGAGTTTAGTGTAGGATCCTTATACGGTATATACAATTCAAACGAAGTGTATGGCAAATGGCTCATGGTAGATCATAATGGAAATATAGAATTGCCCAAACTAGGCACAACAAATGTTTTAGGCAAAACAATTCCTGTTTTAAAAACAGAAATTAAAGATAAATTAAAAAAATTTTTAGTAAATCCAATTGTCGATGTCAAGGTTTTGAACAAAGAAATCACCATTTTAGGAGAAGTAAGAAATCCTAATGTTGTACAAATAGACAAAGACCACGTGAATTTGTTAGAAATGATCAGTAAAACAGGAGGTTTTGAATTTTATGCTAATTTAACTAAAATAAAAATTTTAAGACAAGAGGGTGAAAATGTTAAAATAACCAATATTGATTTGACAAAAGACGGAGATATTTTGAATAAAAATATACAATTATTGCCAGGCGATATAGTGATAGTTCCTTCCAAAAAATTCAAAGAATTTGACAAAAGAATTTCAACTATCGTACCGTTTACAACCACCGTTACTGCAGCGGCTGTAATTTTAGGTTTTTTCAAATAATATTCAACTATGAACGAAAATTTAAGGCTTTTAAAACCGTTATTTCGAGGCTCGCCAATTGTTATTTTGGTGATGGTTTTGGCTGTATTTTCGGCAAAAAAATATTTGAATTATGTAACTCCAATGTACGAAAGTACAGCAAAAATTAAATTGGCCGACGTACACGAGGGCATTTCAAATGCCAACTTGTATAAAGATTTGGATTTGTTTGCTTCGACTAACAAAATAGCCTCTGAAATAGAAGTGTTGAAATCGTCGAGTTTATTAAAAAAAGTTTTAGACAAGCTCCCTTTTAAGGTCGAAATATTTAGAAAAGGAGCTTTTAGATTGGAAGAATTATATAATAAATCTCCAATTTTAATAGAAGGAACATTTGGTTCAGACAAAGCTTATGATAAAAGATACTCTTTGGATGTTGTTTCGGACAAAGAATTTATTTACAAAGAAAAAGAAGCCTCTAAAAGTTTCAAAGGCCAATTTGGAAGACCTTTTACCATCAATGAGGCTACATTTTTAATTACTTTGAATCAGGATTACTTAGAAACTAAGAGGAATACTAAAATTATTGATCGATATGAGTTTGAATTTTTGAGCGATCAAAAATTGATGGACAAAATAGAAACAAATTTAGATATTGTACCAGTTGACAAAGATGTTCCAGTTATTCGGATTAATTTTAAAAGTAATATCCCCGAAAAAGCCGCAATTTTTGTGAACACCCTTGCAGAAAGTTATATTCAGGATTATATTGAAAACAAATTTAATGCAGCAAATATTACAGTTGAGTTTTTGAAAAGCGAAATTACGGAGTCGAACAAACGATTGAAAGAATCTGAAGATAATATACAAAAGTTTAGAGACGATAATAATATCATAAATTTTACTCAGGAAAATGAAACTAATTTAAGAAAAATATCTCAATTAAAAATACAACAAACCAACTTGAGGATGAGTTTGGATGCCATTAAACAGTTGAATACTTATATAGACAAAGGAAAATTTAATTATTTAGAATTAGCTCCCAACTTTGAAGCTTTTACAGATTTGTTATCTACAGAAATGGTAAAAGCCATGAAAAAACTACAAGCCGATAAAAAAGATTTATTATTAACCTACACTCCAGAAAATGAAAAAGTAAAAATTGTAGATCAAAAAATGCAGGATTTAATTGATTATCAAATAGAAAGTATTAAAAATACCGAAAGAAATTTGCAAATCAAATACAACGAATTAACGCAAGATATAGAAGAGGCTCAAAAAGTATTTGTAGGAATACCTGAAAAAGAAAAAATGTTGGCCATTTTAAATCGAGAATTTAATTTATATGAAAACAACTATAATTTTTTAAATGGAAAGCGAATTGATGCAGAAATTGCAAAATCAGCCAAAATAGCTTTTCACAAAATAATCACTTTTGGATCGGTTTCTAAAACGCCCATTTCGCCCATTAGAATCATTATCATCATTGTAGCGGCCATAATGGGAATGTTTGGCTCTATCGTATTGATTTATTTGGTACATTTTGCCAAAGCCAAAGTTAATGATGAATATACGATTGAAAAAAATGGAACAATCCCAATAGCACTTTCAACGCCATATATTAAAAACAGGACCAATCTGAAAGAAAATTTCTTGAAAGAAGCCATGAAATTGGAATTGAAAGAAATGATTAAACCTAGAAATATTCTTACTTTTACTTCCTTTGATAAAGTCTCTCATCATGAATTTCATGCCATCAACATGGCAAAGGCTTTCATGCAACAAGGAAGAAAGGTGTTATTGGTTGATGTAACTGGCCATTTGAAATCTTTTTTTGATGACGAAAATTATGTGGATTTTTCGGATAAAAAATATTTGTCCTATACAAAAAATCATTTTCAAGCTATTATCGATCTTAAAATGTCTGATTATGATTTGTGCATTGTTCATAATCAAGCTATTGTATCGGAAAAATTAGCCTTAATGTTTATGAGCTTGGCAAACCACAATCTATTTGTAGTAGATAGCAGGAAAACACCCGAAAAAAGAATAGTTTTAATAGAATTATTAAGAGATGAGTACACATTGCCAAATCTTTGGTTTGTATTGAATAAAGCAGGTTATAACCCCAATGTTGTGATAGAAGTTAAAGATTTAATTATAAAATTTATAAATATAAACTTGTTAAAAAAACATCTAAAATAATGGATAAATTAAAAACCTATTTGTTATCGGATACGTTTTTGGTTTTTTCAGACCAAGCCATTTTTAGCGGAACAAATTTTGTTTTAACATTATTGTTTGCACAAAAATTGTCTATTGCAGCTTTTGGATTATTTTCATCAATAGTTTTGTTAGGCTATTTATCGATGAGTGTAACAAATGCTTTGGTTATTCAACCTTTTCAAGTACATATTTCAAAAGAATTTCACAAAAAACAATATTACATTTGGATGTTATGTTTTTTGATTGCATTATTAATTGTTATTATAAATATAGGTTTTGTATTGCAATTTGTTTTCAAAAAACAAATTTTAATCCAAAGCATCATTTGGCCGTCGGTAGTTTATATCATAGGATTGTTATTTCAAGATTTTTTCAGAAAATTATTATTAGGTATCAGGCAATTAAAAGAAAATTTACTTATAGATGTATTTTTTTTAATTTTGGTTGCTGCTTATTTTGTAATAAATATGCAATCATTGAATTTGAAAATGATTTTATTCACCATCGGAATTGCAAATGTATTGTCTTCGTTACCTGGAATTATATTTATTTGCACCAATTATGAGTTCCCAAATCAATGGAAACGCTTCAATAATCTGCATTTTCATCAAGGAAAGTGGTTGCTTATGGTAGCCGTTCTTCAGTGGTTGTCAAGCAATTTTTTTGTTCTAGTTTCGGGCATTTATCTGGGTATCGAATCGTTAGGTGCATTAAGATTGGTCCAATCTTTTTTTGGACTTTTAAATATTGCTTTACAAACAGTAGAAAATTTTTATCTACCAAAAGTAGCACATTTATACCAGCAAAACAGACAAAAAGCTACTTTTTTTCTTAAACAAAAAACGGCTTATGCGGGTATATTTTTTGCCATTATTTTGACCGTCTTAATTGTTTTTGCCTCAAAAATCATCACCTTAGCAGGTGGCGTAGCATATCAACAATATGCTTATGTGGTTCAAATTATGGCAATTTTATACGTATTTATTTTTATAAGTTACCCAGTTCGAATTGCAGTGAGAGTGTTAGTTTTAAACAAAATATTTTTTATAGGATATGTGTTGTCTTTTGTGTCTTCGTTATTATTTTTTCATTTTTTGTTGAAAAATTACCTACTATACGGAGCTGTTATTGGACTGATAATCAATCAAATAGTAATGATATTGTATTGGCAATCTCAGTTAATCAAACATCAATTTAAGTTATGGAAATAATACATATAGTTTTGGGCAAAGCCAATCCAGAACGGATGAATGGTGTCAATAAAGTGGTTTTTCAATTAGTAAGTAAACAGGTTGAGTATGGAATGCAAGCTTCGGTTTGGGGATTAGCCAATAACAACCATATCAATTATGCAGATCGATTGTTTGACACCCGCATTTTTTTAAAAAAGAAAAATCCATTTGCTATTTCAAAACAATTGAAAAAAGCTTTGATTAGTAAAAAAAATCAAGCAATTTTTCATATACACGGTGGATGGATTCCAGTATTTTATGCCATTGCTACTGTTTTGCACGAGCATAAAATTGATTTTGTTTTTACACCACATGGTGCTTACAATACCATTGCAATGGAGCGAAGTAATATTATGAAAAAAGTATATTTTAATTTGTTTGAAAAAAAATTATTACAATATACAAGAAAAATACATTGCATAGGTGAAAGCGAGGTTTTAGGAATAAATTCAATATTACCTACAAATAAAACAGTTTTACTGCCTTATGGTTTTGAATTTGACCATAATATACCCGTAAATCCTTTTAAAAATGACATTTTTACTTTGGGGTTTATAGGACGTTTAGATATTTATACAAAAGGTTTGGATACTTTACTAATTGCATTTGAAAAATTTTTAACCGTTTGTCCCAATGCAAAATTGTGGATAGTAGGTGATAGTGAAGAAAGACCAAAACTCGAAAATGACATTTTTAAACTGAACTTGTCGCAAAATGTAACACTTTTTGGAAGTTTGTTTGGCACAGAAAAAGAGGCCGTTTTAAAGCAAATGGATGTTTTTGTACATCCTTCTCGAAACGAAGGGTTGCCTATGTCGGTAATTGAAGCAGCGGCAATTGGAAAAGTTGTTATTGTAACAAAAGCTACTAATATTGCAAATTTAGTATCAGATTTTAATGCAGGATTTACAATTGACAATCAAAGTGAGGAGCAATTGTATGATACGTTTTGTAATGTTTATAAAATTTGGAAGCAACCAACATTAACATTTTTTCAAATGCAACAAAATGCAAAAAAAATGGTAGCAGAAACTTTTAATTGGGATAAAATTTTATCTGATTTTAATGAAAAATTATATTTGTTAAAATGAAAGTAAATGCTATAAATCATGAGCCATTTTTAAAATATATGAATAATTATCTATTCATAATATTGTTCTTGATGGTAGGTTGTTTTTTTACTTGGAGCGAAAATGTTAATATTACACGTGCCATAAAAGTTGTGGGTAGGATGGGAGTAATGATTTCTTCTATTGTGGCCTATAAAAAAATAGTGGCCTATGGAGCTGTAAATACCTTGGAGCACAAAAATATTTACGCTCCACTTTTTTATATATTTTTTTTATTTGAAGGATTAATCTCCTTTTCATGGAGTACCAATCCTGGATTTAGTGCTTTGCAATGGTTTATGACTTTTCAAAGTTTTGTTTTTGCTTATTATTTTATAAAAAGTTTAAAACTATTAGATGTTTTTTTTGAAGGACATCAAATAAGGTTGTATCATTTGTTAGGAAACACGGTTTTTGGATTGCAATTGATTTTTGTGATTGGCATGTGGGTCGATCCTGTTACGTTTTTTCGACTTACAAACGGTGGTGAAGAAGCCCGACTGGGTGGCATCATTATGAATCCGAATGAATTAGGGATGTTAGCTGGTGTAGGGATTGCTTGTTTAATATTTGATTTATATAGAAAACAAAGCAAAACTTGGACAATAATTAAAATTTTAGTCATTTTTTATGCCCTGTTTTATACAGGTTCTCGATCTTCATTGATAGGGGCTTTATTGATTATTTTTTTTCACATCAATCAAACAGAAAGACAAGGACTAAAGTTGGCCATTGTGGGGGGTGTTTTGATGGTTTTACCATTTGCTGTAAATGAAATTATTTTGAAGGGTGGCGACAAAGAAAGGTTAGAAGAAATTTTAACTTTGACAGGAAGATTGCCTTTTTGGCAGGCCTTAATAACAGAAGGATTGCCTCGTGAGCCACTTTTTGGTTTTGGATTTATGAGAATTGATTACAAAGAATTTTTTCAAAGTGTTCATACTTATCCAGGAAAAATGACTCATAATACATTTATGCAAGTACTGATGAGTTTAGGTTTTATTGGGTTAGTAATAGTAATATTTCAGTTATATTTTACTATTTCAGCATTTTTTAAAGAAAATAGCGAAACAAAATTAATGCTTATTGGTATAATGATACCTATTGTTATCAATTCGTTTACAGAATTTGGCATTTTTGGAGAGAGTAATTATGGCATTTTGTTTTATCAACTAGTGATTTTTTCGGTTTCATTTCGAAACCATAATTTAATAACATCATTTCAAAGGCTTCACCTAAAAAAACGAAGACCCGATATTGATATTGAAAAGATGTTTAAAAAAAATTCAACTTAATTGATTTTAATTATCAATACATCGCATGAAGTTTTCTTATTATATTTTATCATAGATCAAAAATAATAAGATTAATAATTTTAAAATATAAAAAAATGAAAATTATTTTTAAAAAATTGGGTTATCATGTCTTTAGTAAACGCAGCAAAAAATCAGATATTGCTGTAAGAATATTGTATATTAATAATCCAAATGGCACACCTAGATGGATTTGGAATGCCAATTGTAGTACCCCTTTATTCTTAAAATTTTATAACGTAGGGAGCAAAAGGGCTCAGTTTATTGCAGAATTCATAAGGACCATTTTTTATTTAAAATTACAGCGATTTATTTTTAAATCGAAAGAATATTATTTTGATGCACAATCCCCAATGATCGATTGTACTAAATCGTGGGCACTTTTTACAGGCACTGTAGGCCCAAATAATAAGGCCATATTATATTTGGATCAGCTTTTTTATAAAGTAGCTACTACAGAATCTGCTACACAATTAATTATAAATGAAGCTAAAATTCTGAATAAAATCCAAAATAATACTAGTTTGTTTTACACTCCAAATGTTGTAGATAAAAGTACAGATGTTATTTGTTTGTCAGATATTTCATCAAACGATGTTCGGAGTACAAACTTTGGTTCTACTCATCTTTTTGCTTTAGCCGAAATGAATTTGATGGACAACAAAATCATCAAAACAGAATATTTATACGTTTTTAATACCTTAAAATCAAAATTTCTGCAAATTGATGACAGCAGGATTCCAAAAAATTTATTAAGAAAATTGAAATCGATTATAGAGGATATCAAACCCGAAGAAACCCTTTCTATATCATTGGCTCATGGTGATTTTACGCAGTGGAATATGTTTGAAGGCAAAAATAAATTGGCATTATACGATTGGGAACTGGCAAACTCAGACATGCCCATAGGATTTGATTATTTTCATTACCATTTTCAACAAGGAATTTTAATGGAACGCAAAACATGGAATGAAATTTATAACGATATTCTTAAAAATTGTAAAAATGATTTTGGGAAACAACTATTCAATGACGATTTTAATACATTACATTCGTATTTAAAATGGTATTTATTAATTAATTGTATGAATTATCTTGTTATATATTCGCAACAACTCAAATGGCACCCACAAATTGATTGGTTGTTAAAAATTTGGGACGAGGCTCTGAATATATTTATGACCAAGAAAAATACTTTAAGAGAATTACTTATCATGGATTTCTTTGATTTTTTGCAAAAAGAAGAGTATGCCACCTTGAAATTTGACTATGCTTATCCAGAAAAATTGGATGTAAATTCGGATATAGATATTATTATAAAGGAGGAATTGAATGAAAAACTAACAAATTTTTTTAAAAATCATTCATTAGTTTATAAATTTTCTGAAAATAAAAGATCTTTTATGAATACCATCCAGCTATTTATGGAAGATGGTAGTATGCTTTCAATTGATGCCATTTGGAAAATGAAGCGAAAAAATATAGAATATTTGAATGTCAAACAATTATTGAGAAATAGTTATATCAATGAATATGCTGTAAAAATGGCTTCAGAAAAAGATACAGCAAGATATATTGCCCTATTTTATACATTGAATCATGCAGCTATACCAGATAAATTTTCAAAAGTAATATCTATTACTAGAAATTCTACTCATCCATTGGATTTAACTATAAATAAATATTTAAAAAACACAAAAGAAAATAGAAACATATTATTGAATTATGTTCGGTTGGATATAAAAAATAAATTTCCGTTTAATATTGTTAATACAATAAATTACTACATAGATACACTAATTAATATTATTAATAATAGAGGATTTTTGATAACTTTTAGTGGGGTAGATGGAGCCGGAAAAACGACGGTTATTGACAAAATAAAATACAGTGTTGAAAAACAACTTCGTAAAAAAGTAATCGTTTTAAGGCACAGACCTTCTGTTTTGCCTATATTAAGTGTTTGGACTAAAGGAAAAGAGCAAGCACACCTAGACACTATCCAAAATCTACCAAGACAAGGGAAAAATGTTAGTTTTATGTCTTCCCTTTTTAGGTTTATGTATTATTATATGGATTATGTTTTCGGGCAATTTTTTATCTATTTTAAGTATATTTTAAAAGGTTATGTAGTAATTTATGATAGATATTATTTCGATTTCATCAACGATAGTAAAAGAAGTAATATTGTTTTACCAAAAAGTATTACACTATTGGGTTATGCTTTTGTATTGAAACCAAAATTTAATTTCTTTCTTTATGCTGATGCACAAGTAATTTTAAGTAGAAAGAAAGAATTAGATGCTAAAACAATAACAGAATTGACATTTGAATACACTAAATTATTTGATAGATTGCAAGAAAGTTCAGATAAAAATATTTATATGCCCATAAATAATGTCGATTTAGATGAAACTTTAAACAGAATTATGAAAACTGTAATTTTAAAATCATAATGAAAACGATCCTGCAAAAAATAATTCAATTGAGAAATCCCAATTTTGAATTTGATCAAAATTTGAATAGTACTACATTATTGCATTTTATTGGGGTGCAATTTTGCAATTTATGCCGTGGCTTAAAAGTTTTGTTTTTTTTAAGAAACCCAAAAGGCATGATGTTGGGTACATCTGTTACTTTTTTTAATATTAGCCAAATAAAATGGGGAAAATTCTTAAAATTGGGGTCACATGTTCAACTTTCAGCCTTAGGATTAGATGGGATTCAGTTGGGTAACAATGTAGGGATTGGAGCCTTTAGTCGTATTGTTATTTCAACATCTTTGAATCAATTAGGAACCTATATCAAAATTGGCAACAATGTTGGCATTGGGGAGTTTGCCTATTTGGGTGGTGCAGGAGGTTTAACCATTGGTAATGATTGTATTGTTGGGCAATATTTTAGTTGTCATCCAGAAAATCATGTATTTACAGATGTAAATCAACCTATTAGAAATCAAGGAGTTACTAGAAAAGGTATAGACATTGGCAATGATTGTTGGATAGGAAGTAAAGTTACTATTCTGGATGGTGTTAGTATTGGACATGGTTGTGTAATTGCCTCAGGTAGTGTAGTAACAAAATCTTTTGGAGATCGTGCTATCATTGGTGGTGTGCCTGCAAAATTATTAAAAACCCGATAGATAATATGAAAACAATATTAGCAACTTGTTACGCTATAAACCCTTATAAAGGTTCTGAAGATGGAATGGGGTGGAATTTTATTTGTCAAATTGCTCGTTATCAAAAGGTTATAGCTATTACTCGAGCTAATAATCAACCGGCAATTGATACCTTCATGCTCGAAAATCCTAATCCTAATTATCAAAATATATCATTTTTGTATTTTGATAGGCCTTATTGGATGCGGTTTTGGAAAAAAGGGAGTAGGGGTGCCATGTTGTATTATTATATGTGGCAATATGGAATAATTAACTTTATTAATAAAAAAAATCTTAATTATGATATAGTTCACAACGTCAATTTTCATAATGATTGGACACCTAGTTTTTTATGGAAATTGAATAAACCTTTTGTTTGGGGGCCAATTGGGCACCACTCTAAAATCCCTAATCAATATTTATCAAAATATAAATTTACTTACAAAATTAAAGAGTATGCCACTTGGTTTATCAAGCAAATGTTTTGGAATGTTTCTTTAAATTTAAAAACTTCCATTTCAAAAGCGAATCATATTTTTTGTATGAATTCTAGTAGTTCAAAAGTTTTGAATTTACCTTCAAATATTTTTTCTATAATGCCATCCGTAGCTACAGAAGATTTTTATAAAGACAACCTTATTAATGAAAATTTTAATATCATAAGTGTAGGGAGGTTTGTGCCATTAAAAGGGTTTGATTTGACAATCAATGCTTTTAACGACTTTGTTCGTTCGATATCAAAGGACCAGCTTTCAAATTGTAGCTTGACTCTCATAGGGTCAGGACCTGAAAAAGCAACATTGGAAAAAATGGTAAAATCTTATGAACTAACGGATTATGTTCAAATAATTGAATGGATTGATCGTGTTAAACTCATGAAATTGTATGAAAAATCAGCTATTTTTTTATTTCCTTCACACGAAGGAGCGGGAATGGTAGTAGCCGAAGCCTTGTCTTTTGGCTTGCCTGTTGTGTGTTTGGACAACGACGGTCCGGGTGAACTGATATCGAATCAATGTGGTTTTAAAATTCCAATGACTACATATCAAGGAACTGTTAATGGCTTGTCTAATGCCATACAACAATTGTATTTTGATAATTCGTTAAGGAACCAAATGAGTAAGGCAGCCAGAGCTCATTATTTAGACAACTTAACTTGGGATAAAAAAGGAGAAATTTTACAACAAACCTATCAAAATATTTGTTAATTATGAGAATTATTGCCATCCATTTATTAAATGATTATAGTGGTAGTCCAAAAGTTTTGAAACAATTGTTAAACATTTGGCAAAAAAATAAAATAAATGTTCATTTATTTACTGCTTTTGGGCGAGAAGGTTTTTTGTCAGGACAAAAAAAAATCACATATCATTATTTTTGGTATCAGTTTTATAGTAATGTTATACTACGATTTTTCTCCTTATTTTTTAGCCAATTCCTTCTTTTTTTTAAATTATTGTTTTTTTTAGAAAAATCAGATGTAGTTTATGTCAATACTGTTTTACCTTTTGCCGCAGGTTTTGCTGGGAAATTAAAAGGATGTAAGGTAATATATCATATACATGAAACTTCGATGAAACCTCAAATTTTAAAAAAATTCTTATTTGGTATCGTACAATTAACAGCAACAGAAGTAGTATATGTATCACATTTTTTGGCAAAGCAAGAACCATTAGCCGTAAAACATCATATTTTACACAATGTTTTAGAAAACGATTTTGTTCAACTAGCTGAAAATAGGAAAAGTAGAGAAGAAAAAAAACAAAAAAATGTGTTGATGATTTGTTCTTTGAAAGCTTATAAAGGTGTAGATGTTTTTGTATATTTGGCCCAACAATTGCATAAATTTCACTTTCAATTGGTAGTAAATGCTTCTCAAGCTGAGATTGATCGCTATTTTATGAATAAAAATTTACCAAAAAATCTTAAAATTTATGCTACTCAAAAAGTGTTACATCCTTTATATAACAATGCGAGTTTGGTTTTGAATTTATCCGATACTAAGCTCTGGGTAGAAACATTTGGATTGACTATTTTGGAAGCTATGGCTTATGCCTTGCCAACAATTGTTCCACCAATTGGTGGTGTTACGGAATTAGTGGATGATGGAATGAACGGTTATTTAATAGATAGTAAAAATACCGATGAAATTATTGAAAAAATAAATAAAATTTTGTCAAATAATGTGTTGTATTTTGATTTAAGCCGTGCAGCTTATCAGAAAAGCTTAACATTTAGTGAAGAAAATTTTGAAAAAGAATCAATGAAAATTTTGATAAATAGATCTTAAATTATTTGTAAATGAAAGTTATTTTACATGATATAAATGTAAATGAGTTTTAATTACATAAGAATAATTGAAAAAATAATATAAGAATTTGATATTAAGTAAATTTGTGGCAACCAAACATTAATATATAAAAGGTGATAATATATATGACCTTTAACAAATAAATTTTACATTTATGAAAAAAATTAAAGTAGCTATTATTGGCACTGTTGGTTTACCAGCAAAATATGGCGGTTTTGAAACGTTGGCAACGCATTTGATAGATCAATTATCATTGAAATATGATTTTACGGTGTATTGTTCTGGGAAAAAATATGCCAAATCCGAACGCCAAAATACGTATAATGGAGCCCAACTAAAATTCATTCCGCTTCAAGCAAACGGGGTACAGAGTATTCCATACGATACGATTTCGATTATTCATGCTGTTTTTAATAGCGATGTTTTACTTATACTGGGCGTTGCTGGCGCTTGGATTTTACCTTTTGTAAAATATTTCACAAATAAAAAAATTATCATATCTATTGATGGTATTGAATGGAAAAGAGAAAAATGGCCTTTATTGGCCAAACTGTATCTTTGGTGGGCAGAAAGTGTAGCCGTAAAATATTCACATATCGATATTTCTGATAATGAATCTATTCAAGATTATACGGCACTTAGATATGAAACTTTAAGTAAAGTAATTGCTTATGGTGCAGATCATACGTTAGAAGTACAAGCCAATGAAGCAGATTTTATAAAATATCCATTTCTTCGAGAAGGATATGCCGTAAAAGTATGTAGGATTGAACCTGAAAATAATGTTCATGTGGTATTAGAAGCCTTTGAAAAACAAGGGGTTAAAAAGATTGTATTGGTTGGTAATTGGCAAAATAGCGAATACGGAAAGTCGTTAAAATTACAATATGCCAATACTCCTAATATTATTATGCTGGATCCAATATATGAGCAACGTGAAATCGATTTAATAAGGAGCAATGCCAATTTATACATACATGGTCATTCTGCGGGAGGTACAAACCCTTCATTGGTAGAAGCCATGTATTTAGGCCTTCCTGTAATTGCATTTAAAGTGTCTTATAATATTACAACGACTGAAAATAAAGCAGTTTATTTTAGAAATATTACCCAATTGGTTACAATCCTAAATACTATTTCTATAGTGGACATTCAAAAAAACAGACAATCTATGAAAAATATTGCAAACAGTAGGTATTTGTGGCAAGTAATTGCGGGTCAGTATGATATGCTTATTAAGGAATCTCTTATTATGAAAAGAAAAACCAGTATTTATGCCGAAGTTGATAAATTAGATGATACCTTTTTAGATGATTTGAATTTATCGCATTTAAAAAATAACGAATTGTTTCATCAAAAAAGATAGAAAACCATGAAAACTCCTGTAGAATATTTTATTTTTTGTGTATTGTCATTGTTTTTAACCTTAATTTTTATTCCAATTATAAGAAAAATAGCTATTATTATTGGCCTTGTCGATAAACCAAATTATCGAAAAGTACACACAAAGCCTGTTCCTCTTATTGGCGGAATTTCTATTGCTACGGCGGTAATTATTGTAATATTGGTTTCCGGACAACGCTTTCCGTTGCTCAAAGAATATGTTACTATTATTATTTCGGCCATCACTATATTAATTGTAGGTGTTATTGATGACAAAAATGATGTCAATGCAAAATACAAATTGATCATTCAATTGCTTTTATCTTTTATTGTTGCCCTTTCTGGAGTTAGAATTTCGTCGATGTTTGGTTTATTTGGTATTTATGAAATTAATATTTATATACAGTATATACTTACGATAATTGTGATTACTGGGGTTGTTAATGCTTTTAATTTGATGGACGGTGTAGATGGTTTAGTTGGTGGACTATCATTACTAGGATTTACCATGTTTTTATTAGCGTCAATATTTTTTAATGATTATTTTTTAGGTAAAATTAGTATTATTTTTATTGGTGCTATTGTTGGATTTTTAAGATTTAATTTATCAAAAAACAAGATATTTATGGGCGATTCGGGCTCTTTATTTCTAGGTTTTGTTTTGGTTACAATGGGAATTAAATTTATGGAAAAAGAAATTATGAAAGACAACAGTTTTGCTTATGGCTTTTTACTATTGGTTGTGTTTTTTTCAATTCCTGTTTTAGATTCATTAAGGGTTTATATGGGCCGTATCAAAAATGGTAAATCCCCTTTTAGCCCAGACAAGTCTCATTTGCATCATTTATTATTGAGAGCGGGACTTACACACAAAAAAGTATCTATTTTTGTTGTAGCTTTTAGTATGGTTTTATTTTTTATTGGTTTCGGATTAATTACTTATCAATCTACATCTATTGTAATTTTAGCCATTATGGCTACTTTTTGGTTTATCATCAAAATTTTATTAATGATAAATAAAATGTATGAATGGAAAGATAAATTAAAAAAATTAGAAGACAATTAAAAAAAAAGCTGTTGCTATATGGCAACAGCTCCTTTAATATGGGGTTCAGGATCGTATCCTTCTAATGTAAAATCTTCATATTGAAAATCAAATAGTGAGGTAACATTTGGGTTTAAAACCATTTTTGGCAACGCTTTTGGTGTTCTGCTCAACTGAAGTTCGAGTTGCTCAAAATGATTATTATAAATATGTACATCGCCAAAAGTATGAATAAATTCTCCTATTTTCAAACCACAAACTTGTGCCATCATCATAGTCAATAACGAATAGGATGCAATATTGAAGGGCACTCCTAAAAATACATCGGCACTGCGTTGATACAATTGACACGATAATTGTCCGTTTGCTACATAAAATTGAAATAATGCATGACAAGGAGGCAAGGCAACCTTTCCTTGTGCAACATTTTCCGAAAAAGTTTTTCTGGTATCTGGCAAAACCGAGGGGTTCCATGCAGAGACTAACATTCTTCTACTATTGGGATTGTGTTTCAAATCTTCGATAATTTCAGCTATTTGATCTATCTCTTCCGAATTCCAATTTCGCCACTGATGTCCATACACTGGCCCTAAATTTCCATGCTCATCTGCCCATTCGTCCCATATTTTTACTCCATTTTCTTGTAGGTAATGAATGTTTGAGTCTCCTTTTAAAAACCAAAGTAATTCGTAAATAACTGATTTTAAATGAATTTTTTTTGTGGTTAATAATGGAAATCCTTCATTCAAATCAAATCGCATTTGATAACCAAAGACACTTTTAGTGCCTGTGCCTGTACGATCGCCTTTTTGAACACCATTTTCAAATATATGCTGTACTAAATCATGATATGGTTTCATAGTGTGGATCTTTTTGAAATTTCATCTCTCAATTTGGCTGCTTTCTCATAATCTTCTTCTGCTACTGCAGCGTCTAATAACGCATTTAATTCTGATAAATTATGATTTGAATAAATACTATTAAGCATATTGGGTTCAGATTCATCTTCATAACTTTCGAGAGGGGTCAATATTTCGTCTTCTTTTTCAGATTCTATCGCATTTGAAGACAAATAAATACCTGCTTTATCCAAGATGTTTTTGTAGGTAAATATTGGCGCTTGAAAACGTATGGCAAGGGCAATAGCGTCTGAAGTTCTGGCATCTATAATTTCTTCTATTTTATCGCGTTCGCAAATAATACTCGAAAAAAACACACCATCAACCAGTTTATGAATTATGACTTGCTTGACTTGAATATCAAACCGATCTGCAAAATTTTTAAACAAATCGTGTGTTAAAGGTCTGGGAGGTTTTATCTCTTTTTCTAATGCAATAGCAATTGATTGTGCCTCAAAAGCTCCAATAATGATGGGCAATTTTCGTTCTCCATCTACTTCATTCAAAATAAGTGCATAAGCATCATTTTGGGTTTGACTGTATGATATTCCTTTTATGGTTAGTTTTACTAAACTCATTTGTAAATAGTTATAACGATAGTATCGTAGTTTTAATACAATTTTTTTTGACAAAAATTAAAATGCAAATTTAAACTCTTTTTTTCATTTTTTCTAAATTTTCATATCAAAATACATATTTATTTGAGCTACTGTCAAATAAAAAAACGAGTCATAATTATGGCTCGTTTTCATTTTTATATAAAATTTTATTGATTTTATATGTTGTATATTAATTTATTATGTAAAATATTAAATAAAATAGTATTTTTTTTATGATTTATTTGATACTAATATACGATTGATATTTTCTTATTAATGATTGGCTTTAAATGCTTTTAATTTTTCAATCAATTGCGGCACTATTTCAAAGGCATCTCCCACAACGCCATAGTCTGCCACTTTAAAAAAGGGTGCCTCGGCATCGGTATTGATAACAAGTTTCACTTTTGAGGAGTTGATACCCGCAATATGTTGAATGGCTCCAGATATTCCTATTGCAATGTATAAATTTGTTGCCACGGGTTTTCCTGTTTGACCAACGTGCTCACTATGTGGCCTCCAACCTAAATCTGAAACAGGTTTTGAACAAGCGGTTGCCGCTCCTAAAACTTGTGCCAACGATTCAATCATGCCCCAATTTTCTGGTCCTTTCAAGCCTCGTCCGCCCGATACTACAACGTCTGCATCGGCAATCGTAACTTTGCCAGTTGCTTTTTCTATACTGCTCACTTTTACTCCAAAATCCAAGTCCGAAACGTTTGGATTAAAATCTTCTTCATTTATAGTTACGTTGTTTTCTATAATTCCAAATGAGTTTTTAGCAATAGATAATATTTTAACTTCTGTATTTATTTCTGTTATTTGAAAGGCTTTATTTGAAAAAGCATTTCGTTTTACCAAAAACGGGTTCGTACTTTCGGGCAATGCTACCACGTTAGATGCAAAACCTGCTTGCAATCCAATGCTTAATAATGGGGCCAAATACAAACTATCTGTTGTTGATGAAACCAATAGTATTGTAGCCGATTCTTTGATGGCTGCTTGCTGGATGACGTCTGCATAGGCTTTTGCCGAAAATTGTTGCAAGGATGCATCATTTACTTTTAGTACTTTTGATACACCATATAAGCCAAGGTCGCTGCTGTTTGTTGCATTGATACTCAATGCTGTTACTGTTGTATTTAATGTTTCGGAAAGTTTTTTTGCATAAGAGGCCAATTCAAAGGCCACTTTTTTTAATTTTCCGTCTGTTGATTCTGCAAATATTAAGATTGACATAAGTTTTGTTTTTTGAGGGGTGGGGTAAATGTTTTTGTACTACAAGTTATATCACTTTTGCTTCATTGTGCAATAAGGCAATCAATTGATCTAATTGGTCTGCTGGAATTATTTTAACAGCCGATTTGGCAGCAGGTTTTTCAAATCTTACTGCGTTGGTTGCTTGATCAATTGTTATAGGTTCTACAACGGTTAGTGTTTTTGTTCGGGCATTCATAATACCTCTCATATTTGGTATTTTCAAATCTTTTTCTTCAACTAACCCTTTTTGGCCGCCAATTACTAATGGCAAGTTAGTAGATAAAATTTCTTTACCGCCGTCTATTTCTCTAGCAGCGGTTACAGCAGTTCCTTCCACTTGAAGTGATACACACGAATTGACAAACTGATAGTTTAGTAATCCCGCTACCATTCCAGGTACCATACCGCCATTATAATCTAATGATTCTTTCCCAGCTATGATTAAATCATATTGACCATTTTTTACAACAGCTGCAATTTGTTGTGCTACAAAATAACCATCTGTTGGCAGTGCGTTTACCCTAATGGCTTCGTTGGCTCCAATAGCCAAGGCTTTTCTCAAGGTAGGTTCTGAGTCCGATTCGCCTACATTCAATACCGTAATATGGGCTCCTTGTTGTTCTTGAAACCAAATGGCTCTGGTTAAACCAAATTCATCATTTGGATTCATTACAAATTGCACTCCATTGGTGTCAAATGCAGTATCATTGTCCTTAAAATTAATTTTTGAGGTAGTATCAGGCACATGGCTGATGCAAACTAATATATTCATATTTTTTTATTATTACTTGTTTAGGTTTTACAAAATTACACAATTTTTTTAAAATACTATGCAAGCATAATATTTTTTTTTAAAATTTTTTTACAACTTCAATTTAACTATAATTTTGTACATTTATCTGTTGTTTTTCAATTTTTTTATATGTGTTTAATTGTTAATTATTGCATTATTAATTGTTTTAATTACAATTTATTTTTATTGCAAAAAGTAGATATGGGTAAAAACTAATTATAATTAATCAAAAATACGTTTAATAACTGCAAAATCATTCTTATAATAAGTTTCCTTGGTAGATGATATGATGACACCTCTTTGAATAGAAGAATGTATGAATTTAATTTCGTCTTCTGTTATTTCTGTAATCAAACCCACGTGATTGATTCTTCCACGTCCATTGGTTCTAAAAAAAATCAAATCACCAATTTGTGCATCCTTTGGTGCAATTTTTATACCAATTCTGGATTGCTCATTTGATGTTCTAGGCAAGGTTATACCAAATGATTTAAAGGTAGCATACATCAATCCCGAACAATCAAAACCACTTTTTGTTGTGCCACCAGTTCTGTAGTTGCTTCCTATATTTTGTTTGGCTTGCTCTACAACATCCATAATTATTTTATCGTTATGAACCACCATACCATCAAATGTTGATGATTTTGATTCAGTCGAAAATTCATCTGGATAATAATCATCAGCTAATTGATAGCCAACAGATTTTTTGGTAACCTTGGTGTTATTTGCTAAATCGGTATTTTTGGGCAAAGCTTGTACGCTGTCTTTTTTCTTGTAATAAACTATATTTTTAGTCGTATTACAAGATAAAATGCTTATCGATAGGAGGGTGAGTGTTATTTTTTTCAAAATGTATTATTTAATTGGCGAATTTAATATTTTAATTTCTCAAATGCAATTAATTCAAAGCGTTAAAAATAAGTTGGGCTGTTTTTTCGCTGGCTCCTGGCCCGCCAAGTTTTGTTTCTAATGCCTCATAATTCTTTAACAATTGGTCTCTTTTATTGGTTTCAAACAGCTGGTCTAGTGCTTTTTTAATATTTTCTGTGGTACAGGCTTCTTGTATCAATTCCACAACTATTTCTTGATCCATTATCAAATTGACTAACGAAATGTATTTCAAAGTAATGATCCTTTTGGCAATTTGATACGAAATCCAACTGCCTTTGTAGCAAACCACTTCGGGTACTTTAAATAATGCCGTTTCAAGTGTGGCCGTTCCAGATGTTACAAGCGCTGCATCGGCATGGGACAGCAAATCGTATGTTTTATTGGAAATAAATTTAATGGTATTATTTTCTAAAAAAGGTTTATAAAATTCATAATCTTGACTTGGTGCTCCTGCTATAACAAATTGATAATCAGGATAATATTTGGCAACAGACAGCATCACTTGCAGCATTTTGCTGATTTCTTGTTTTCTGCTTCCAGGCAATAACGCAATGATGGGTTTGTCATCTAAATGGTGTGTTGCTAAAAATGTTGCTCTACTTATTTTTTCAATATTTTGAATCGCATCAATCAATGGATGCCCAACAAATGCAACTGGAAAATGATGTTTTTTTTCATAAAAATCTTTCTCAAATGGCAATATTACATACAATTGGTCAAAATCTCGTTTAATAGCTTTTATCCTACTTTCTTTCCAGGCCCAAATTTGTGGCGAAATATAATAATGTGTTTTAATGTGCTGCGTTTTAGCCCATTGTGCAATTCGCATATTAAAACCCGGATAATCTATAAAAATAATCACATCGGGGTTAAATTCCTTGATGTCTTTTTTACAAAATCTAATGTTGTTTAAAATGGTTTTCAGGTTCATCAACACCTCTACAAAGCCCATAAAGGCTAATGTTTTGTAATGTTTGACTAATGTTCCTCCAGCTTGTTGCATCAAATCTCCACCCCAAAATCTAATGTCTGCTTGCTTGTCTTTTTGAATCAGGGCTTTCATTAAATTTGCCCCATGTAAATCGCCAGAAGCCTCACCTGCTATAATATAATATTTCATTTTTTTTATATAAATAAAGTGATTATTGATAATAAAATAGTTGCCAACACAACACCTCTTGCCATTATTTCTTTATCAAATTTTAATAAAATTCCAAATACTATCAAATTAAAAACGGCACCTAATGTAATAATTTTGCCCATTGCATGTTGTGATTTCATGTACTCTAAACCAGTCCAAAATTCAGTTTGTACAACCAATGTGATAAATAAGTAACTGCCTATACACGAGGCTATGATGCCTAATAAAATACCAATAAAAAATTCTTTACTATTCATAAATGGCTTGTCTTGAATGTGTTTTAAATAAAAATAGTAGCTAAAAGTCAAATTCGTTCAAACGTTGAATGGCAAAATGAGCCGTCATATCAAACTGAACAGGAACTATCGATATGTATCCGTGTGCCAATGCCCATTCATCTGTATCTTCGCCCTTGTCGTGGTTTACAAATTGTCCAGATAACCAATAATAATCTTTACCAAAAGGACTTTTTCGTTTATCAAATTTTTCTTCCCAAACGGCTTTGGCTTGCCTACAAATTTTAATTCCTTTAATTTCATTTGCTTTTAAATTAGGTAAATTAACATTCAAAACAACTCCTTCAGGTAGCTTATTTTTCAATACTTCCTGAGCTATTTGTTTTACAAAAGGTTGGGTTTCCTCAAAATTGGCATCCCAACTGTAATCTAAAAATGAAAATCCAATGGCTGGAATACCCTCAATACCTGCTTCTACTGCAGCACTCATCGTGCCAGAATAAATAATATTTATTGATGAATTTGATCCATGATTGATACCAGAAACGCACAAATCAGGCTTTTTGGGTAGTATTTCGCTTATAGCAATTTTTACACAATCCACGGGAGTACCAGAACAACTGTATTGTATTATATCGGGTGTACTATGTTCAAATTTGTTCAAATACAGCATGTTATTGATGGTAATAGCATGCCCCATGGCACTTTGTGGCTTGTCTGGTGCCACTACTACAACATCGCCAATTTCAGACATTACGGCTACCAATGTTTGTATCCCTTTGGCCGAAATACCATCGTCGTTGGTTACTAATATTAAAGGTCTATCTTTCATGATTTTTTTCCTTATTTATTTTTTAAGTATAATATTAGGTATTTAGGTTATTAAAATTTATTTTTTTCGTGTCCTAAATTTTAGCAAAATAAAGAAATTTATTCTACTTTTGATTCATAAAATTTATTATTGTTTGAAATCATTTTAAGCTTTAACAAAAAATTATAATATCAACAATAAATGAACAATAAAATTAATGTATTTTTGTATTAAAAAATTAATGAACACAATATTTCAATTTATGAAAAGAAATTATAAAATAGTTGTAATAATTCTAACGCTGTCAGTAGCACTTTGGAGTTATTATCCTAAAAGTTTACTAGCAGTCGATCCTAAAACAGACAAAGACAAATTACTTTTAGAACTGCTCACTTTTGTTATAGAACGTGGCCATTATAGCCCTGCAGCTATCGACGATTCGTTTTCAAAAGGAGTTTACAAAAGTTATTTGAACACCCTAGACCCATCAAAAAGATTTTTTTTACAATCGGATATTGATGAATTTGCAAAATATGAAACCCAATTAGATGATCAAATTAAAAATAAAGATTTATCTTTTTTCAACCTCACTTATGACAGATTGATCAAAAGAATGGCCGAAAGCAGTACATATTATAAAGCTATTTTAGAAAAACCTATCGATTATACGGTAAACGAAACAATTGATACAGATTATGAAAAAATGGCCTTTGCATCCTCTATAAAAGACCTAAAAGAACGTTGGAGAAAGCAAATAAAACTTTCTACCTTATCCTCGTTATCCGATAGATTGAAAATTCAAGAAAACAAAATCAAAGGCATTAAAGAAGAAAAATCGGAAGATTCATTGGATGTTCCTGTACAACCTAAAAAAGTAAAACCCGAAGATGACAAAATAAAAACTTTTGCCGAACTTGAAAAAGAAACTCGTGAAAGTGCCCTAAAATCGATGAACGAATATTTCGATTTGGTAAAAGATATAGACAGAGAAGAGTGGTTTTCGTTTTTTGTAAATTGTATTGCTGAACGATTTGACCCACATACTACTTATTTTGCACCAGACGACAAAGACCGTTTTGATACCAGCATTAGCGGCAAACTTGAAGGAATTGGAGCAAGACTTCAAAAGAAAAATGACTTTACCGAAATTACCGAAGTCATTTCGGGTGGTCCGGCCTGGAAAGGTAAAGAACTCGAAGCAGGAGATGTAGTCCTAAAAGTGGCTCAAGCCGATGCCCAACCAGTAGAAGTTGTTGGGATGAAATTGGACGACGTTGTCAAAAAAATAAAAGGCCCAAAAGGCACGGAAGTTCGATTGACCGTAAAAAAAGTAGATGGCACCATCAAAGTGATTACCATTGTAAGAGATATTGTAGAAATTGAAGAAACCTATGCCAAATCGACCATAGTTGAAAAAAACGGTTTGAAATTTGGAATTATTTACTTGCCAAAATTTTACATTGATTTTGAAAACAGAGACGGCAGAGATGCTGGAAAAGATATGGCTATTGAAGTAAAAAAATTGAAAGCCGCAGGAGTAAATGGAATTGCAGTTGATGTTAGAGACGACGGTGGTGGATCCCTAAAAACGGTGGTGGATATAGCAGGATTATTTATAACTGAAGGGCCTATAGTACAAGTAAAATCAGCTGGAAAAAAGCAAGAAGTATTATATGATAGAGACAATAAAATAGAGTGGGACGGCCCATTGGTAGTTTTGGTAAATGGTTTTTCAGCTTCGGCCTCCGAAATTTTGGCTGCTGCAATCCAAGATTACAAACGTGGTATTATTATTGGTAGCAAACAAACCTATGGCAAAGGAACCGTTCAAAATGTAGTGGATTTGAATAATTTTGTTCGTACAAACAGTTTAGGCGATTTAGGAGCTTTGAAAACAACCACTCAAAAATTTTATAGAATCAATGGAGGTTCCACACAATTGGAAGGAGTAAGTAGCGATGTTGCCATGCCAGACCGATACATGTATTTGAAAATGGGCGAAAGAGATATTGATAATGCTATGCCGTGGGACAAAATTGAACCTGCCAAATTTACAGAATGGGACAAACACACCCAATTTGAAAAAGCACTTGCCAATAGCAAAATTAGAATGCAACAAAACAACCAACTCAAATTAATTGAAGAAAATGCCAAATGGGTTGAACAACGAAGCAATGAATATGTTTATAGCCTAAATATTGATGATTTTAGAAAAAAACAATCAGAACTTGAAGCCATTTCAAAAAAATACAAAGTATTATCAAAATACAACAATCAAATGCGTTTCAATTCATTGCCAGACGAAGTAGCATTGTTAAAAAATGATGAGGCATTAAGAGAAAAACGTAAAAGATGGCATGAAAACCTTGCAAAAGATGTTTATATAGAAGAAGCAATTAGTGTTTTGAACGATTTACAAACAGAAAATCCCAAAACAGCTCCTTTGAAAAAAATGCCTAATGGCAAATCTATAAAAATGTAATTACTTGATTTTATTTAATATAAAAATGAAACGTTCAAAAGGCCAAGTGTTTTTTGAACGTTTTTTATTGAATAAAAAACAGCTTATTGTCAAAAAACACAAAACATAAAGAATAAAAGCGATAAAAATTTGAAAAATTCACAATCTTATTTGTACCTTTGCACCAAATTTTAAAAAAGAGAAAACACTTAATCATTGGACACTTTACAAACCATATCATTCAAAATGATGCTCAACGATTTGAAAGCCATTACCAAAGCTGGACTGGCCATAAGCGTTTTGTTTTCATCAATTGCAGGATATTTGTTGGGTGTTAGCACAAAATATCCTTTCAGTTGGTCTGTACTATTTTTATTAATGATTGGGGGCTACTGCATGGTAGGTGCTTCAAATGCCTATAATCAAGTTATCGAAAAAGATTTAGATGCCTTGATGGATAGAACCAAAAACAGACCCATACCCGCAGGCAGAATGAGTGTCAATACGGCCTTGATGATAGCTACACTTTTAACTATTATTGGTATAGTTTTACTTTACAACATCAATGCTAAAACAGCAATGTTTGGAGCAATTTCTATATTTTTATATACATGTTTATATACACCCTTAAAAACAATAACACCCTTATCTGTTTTTGTAGGGGCTTTTCCAGGTGCTATCCCTTTTATGCTGGGGTGGGTTGCCGCATCAGGAAGTTTTGGTATAGAGGCAGGAACGTTATTCTTAATACAATTTTTTTGGCAGTTCCCTCATTTTTGGGCCATAGGCTGGTTTTTATATGACGATTATGCAAAAGCAGGTTTTTTTATGCTGCCTTCTGGCAAAAAAGACAAAGCTACTGCTACCCAAACGCTTTTATACACCATTTGGCTCATTATTGCATCGTTGTTGCCCATGAGTGGCTACACCGGAAAATTGTACATCAAACCATTTTCGGCACTATTGGTATTATTATTAGGATTATCAATGCTTTATTTTGCAGTAAGATTATTTCAATTAAAAACCTCTCAAGCCGCCAAAAGATTGATGTTAGCAAGTGTAGGTTACATCACAGTTTTGCAAATCATATATATAATAGATAAATTTTTAAGATAATTATGGAACAAATGACTTTTGAAGAGCATAAAGCTCGTACCGACAGATCTTATAAATTATTGTTGTGGGTTTCTATGGTAAGCATGGTAATGGTTTTTGCTGGACTTACAAGTGCTTATGTTGTTAGTAAATCAAGAGAAGATTGGTTGAAAGATTTTGAATTTCCAACGGCCTTCTTTTGGAGTACATTGGTTATCATTATAAGCAGCTTGACCTTTCATTTGGCTAAAAAAAGCATTCAAAAAAACGATAGAAAAGCCACAACTAATTATTTATTACTCACATTAGTATTAGGTCTAATATTTGTTTATTTGCAATTCATAGGATTTGGGCAAATAATAGCTGCGGGACATTATTTTACAGGACCACAAAGTTCCATTACTACAACGTTTTTGTATATTGTAACCGTAACACACTTGGCACACCTATTTGGAGGGCTAATGGCACTATTAATCATAATTTATAAACATTTTAAACAAAAGTATAATGCTTCGCAAACCCTTGGTATTGAGCTAGGTGCAATGTTTTGGCATTTCTTAGATATCCTTTGGATATATTTATTTTTATTTTTATTTTTAAATAAATAATAAAAAATTGTAAATTTGGGAACTTTTTAACAGATAATCAATATGGAACATACAGTAACAACTGGAATTACAAACGAAAATGCTTGGACAGAAGGAGAACCACTAGGTGCAAGCTATGGTAAAATGATGATGTGGTTTTTTATCGTATCAGATGCTTTAACCTTTTCTGGGTTTTTAGCCGCTTACGGTTTTTCACGATTCAAATTTATTGAAACTTGGCCTCTTGCTGATGAGGTATTCAATCACTTTCCGTTTATGCACGGACAAGATTTGCCCATGCTCTATGTAGCGTTAATGACATTTATTTTGATTTTTTCTTCGGTAACTATGGTATTAGCCGTTGATGCTGGACATCAATTGAAAAAAGGAAAAGTAGCCACATATATGTTTTTGACAATCATTGGTGGATTAATTTTCTTAGGTTCTCAAGCTTGGGAATGGAAAAATTTTATACACGGTAGTTATGGTGCAGTAGAAACACAAGGTGGAAGTATTTTACAATTTGTAAACAAAGACGGACATCGTGTTGCTTTGGATAAATTTGTAACTCAATTACCAGAAGATAGAGAACAATTAACTAGAAACAAAGCCAAATGGTTTATGGAAGAGGCTTCATTGCCAACATTTTCTGTTGCCGAAGTAAAAGCCGCTTTCAAATCGCACCCTGAATTATTAGTTCGTACCGAAAAAATTACTTCTGAGAAGAAGAAAACCATTTTATCTCGTGCAGAATCTGAAAAAATGTTGGCCAATGCTGTAAATGTAGTAGAAGGTGCCAATTTACAACACAACGAATACGGACAAAGATTGTTTGCTAATTTCTTCTTCTTTATTACAGGATTCCACGGATTCCACGTATTTACAGGAGTTTTAATTAACATCATTATTTTCTTTAATGTATTATTAGGAACTTACGAAAAAAGAAGAAGTTATGAAATGATCGAAAAAGTGGGACTTTATTGGCACTTTGTTGATTTGGTTTGGGTATTTGTTTTCACTTTCTTCTATTTAGTTTAATTATTTAAATTTAATTTTATGTCTCACGCACACGAATCAAACACTAAAAGAATATGGACAGTATTTATTTACTTGTCTGCAATTACAATTTTTGAAGTTGCTCTAGGTCTTGCAAAACCTGATGCACTATATATGAATAATCTTTTTCATGTTAATATTTTAAACTGGATTTTCATCATCCTTACTTTGGTAAAAGCATATTATATCGTATGGGCTTTTATGCACATGGAAGGCGAAAAATCAAGTTTCAGATGGGCAGTAGTGGCACCAGTTGTATTTTTAGTAATTTATATTGTTGCACTTTATTTAATAGAAGCCAATTATATATTTGAAGTATTCAAAAATTCAACAATCAAATGGAATTTCTAATATAAAATAATATATTTTTAAAGGTACGCTATGCGTGCCTTTTTTTTTACCTTTGCATTGAATTGCAATCAATTGTTTATTGTTTTGTACTAAACAATAATTTTTATTTGTAAATAAAAAATTATTTAAATAGACTATATTATTTTATGTATTACATTTATCATCAATACTTCAAATAAAATTATCAAGTAGTATTGAAACTAGAAATAAATAAACCAACTCCTAATGAAAAAAAATATCGTTTTATTTGTGCTTTTTGTCTTGCCAATTGTGGCTTATTTGTTTTTTGCTTCTGGTATCAATAGCTTTGGCAAACTTCCCATAATTACAAAAAACATTCCCAACATTAATACATGGAAAACCTTGGATGGAAAACCTGCAACATTTGATAATAAAATCACGCTACTTACTTTTTTAGGAAACCAACCGTTGTCCAAACAAGGTCAGTACTTTAATTTAATAGAACAAATTTACCGTAGATACGAAGCATTTCATGATTTTCAATGTGTTATCGTTTGTCCCGATGGAAGCCAAGAGGCAACACAAGAGTTTATAAAAAAAATAGCAAAATTGGGTTCTATTTCGAGCTGGCATTTTATATTTGCACCGTCAAATGAAATAGAGACATTTTATTCAAAATTGAAATTAAAAAATAAATTAGATAGCAATAAATCTTCTGATTTTGTTTTTATAGTAGATAAAAAATTAAATATAAGAGGCAGAAAAGATAAAAAAGATTACAAAGAAGGGTATGATACCAAATCGCCTTCAGATTTGCATAACAATATGGTGGACGATGTCAAGATCATTTTGGCAGAGTACCGTTTGGCTCTAAAAAAAAATCATAACAAACTAAAAGACATTGAAAATGTTAAAAAATAAATCATTTATAGGAATAGCTTTTATCGTTTTAGTTTTTGGAATTATAGTAGTTCCAAAAATAGTTGAAAGAGTAAAACTTGGTAATGTTGTAAAAGGCAATGATTTGGATTTAATAGAATCCAATAAAAAAAACAGCGATTTGATAGTGTTAGGACCAGCACCCCAGTTTGAATTGCTCAATCAAGATAACCAGCCAATTTCAAATCAATATTTTTTAGGAAAGGTATATGTGGTTGAATTTTTCTTTACAACATGCCCTTCTATTTGTCCTAAAATGAATAAAAATATGTTGGATATTGAAAAAAAATTTTTTGGAAACCCCAATTTTGCCATAGCTTCTATTACCATCAATCCAGAAAATGATACCCCTGCAGTATTGAAAACACATGCTCAAAAAATAGGAGTTGTGTCTAAAAATTGGCAATTTTTAACTGGAAAAAAAGAGTATATTTATGGTATTGCTAACAAAGGATTTAATATTTTTGCAGGCGAAAATATCAATGTCAATGGAGGTTTTGAACATTCTGGACTTTTTGCATTAATTGATAAAAAAGGTCAAATAAGATGTAGAAAAGATGGATACGGAAACCCAATTGGCTATTATGATGGGTTGGAAAAAGAAGGAATAAAAGCAATTATGCAAGACATTAATTTATTATTAGAAGAGTAATGGAACAAAAAAATGTAGAACAAAAGTACAACAAATGGGTAATTTTACTTTCGGTTGCCATACCGCTCGTAGTGGCCCTACTTTTTACAGTAAAGTTAAAAGATTTTGGTATCCAAGTTGCACCACTGTCGTTTTTACCACCCATTTATGCAACCATCAATGGCATAACTGCTGTGGTATTAATAGCGGCCGTAGGGGCTATTAAAAAGGGTAACGTGGCACAACATCAATTGTTAATGAAAGTGGCCATTGCTTTATCTGTATCCTTTCTTGCAATGTATGTAGCCTATCATTTAACTTCAGATTCAACAAAATTTGGTGGACAAGGTTTCATAAAATATGTTTATTATTTTATTTTAATTACACATATTATATTGTCTAATGCTGTAATACCTTTGGTTTTAATTACTTATGTTAGAGTATTATCAGAAAAATTTGATAAACATAAAAAAATTGCTAAAATAACTTTTCCAATTTGGTTATATGTTGCTGTAACAGGTGTTATTGTTTATTTGATGATTGCTCCTTATTATGCCAACTAAGCGTTTTTATACAAAATATATATTGGCCTTTTTTTTGGTATTGATGCCCTATTATGCTTACTCTCAGTGTGCTATGTGTAGAGCGTCTTTGGAAAGTAATGGCAACAATATAAAAGCACAAGCCGTAAACGACGGCATTGTTTATTTGATGGTAATTCCATATCTATTGGCCGCAGGATTGGCATACATTATTTACAAAATGTACCAAAAAAAGTAAATACATGCTAAAATTGGGTCATCGTGGAGCAAAGGGTTATGAACCCGAAAATACACTAGTATCTTTTCAAAAAGCTTTGCTTTTGGGGGCAAACGGTATAGAATTGGATGTTCAATTGACTAAAGACAATGTTTTGGTAGTCATGCACGACGAAAGTGTGGACCGCACAACAAATGGTAGTGGACTGGTTAAAGATTTTTTGTTTAAAGAAATCCAATCGCTTCGCATCAATAACCAGCACCCAATTCCAAGTTTAGAACAAGTACTCACTCATTTTGGAACTACTACTTTGTTGAATATTGAACTAAAAGCAGACGATGGGGTAGATGTATTGCTATATTTGTTAAATAAAAAAATAAAAAAACAAGTTATTTCATACAAAAATTTACTCCTCTCAAGTTTCAATTGGCAATTATTGCAACAATTGCGTTTTGAAAACCATCAAATTCCAATTGGCATTTTAACAGAAACCAATTTAGACCTTGCTTTTCATTTTGCAAAATTTATAAAAGCCGAAAATTTGCATCCCTATTATCATTTATTAAACCAAGAGAATGTTGCTACAATACAACAAAAAAATATTAAAGTTATTGCTTGGACAGTGAATCATATAGAAGAGGTCAATCAAATGAAACAGATTGGTGTTTCTGGTATCATATCCGATTTTCCAGACATTATTTAATATCAAATGTATTTATAAAATGGACCCAAGATGTGTAGTTATTTTTTAGAAAAAATGTTCAAAAAAATCGTTGTATAGCTGTGCTTCGGGACTATTTGTTTTGACTCATTTTAGCTAGAAAGAGTAAGAAGATTGGGCTATTTTATATTTATATTGAATAATATAAAGCTTACAATAAATATTAAAATTTTATACGTCAAATAAAAAATGAATCAACAATATGATGTAATAATCGTTGGGGGAGGAGCTTCTGGTTTTTTTACCGCTATCAATATTGCCGAACAACAACCACATATAAAAATAGCCATTTTAGAAAGAGGTAAAGAGGTATTATCAAAAGTACGCATATCTGGCGGAGGCCGATGCAATGTAACCCACGCTTGTTTTGAACCCAACGAGTTGGTCAAATTTTATCCACGAGGCGAAAAAGAATTAAAAGGACCCTTCCATCAATTTTGTTCAGGAGATACAGTAGAATGGTTTGAAAATCATGGAGTTACCCTTAAAACAGAGCCCGACGGCAGAATGTTTCCAGAATCAAATAGTGCACAAACCATTATCGATTGTTTTTTAAAACAAGCACAACAATATGCCATAACAGTTTTAACAAACCACAGTGTTCAGCATATTTTTAAGAGTCGAGAAGGTTGGAAAATCGAAACCCATCAAGCCCAATTTTGGTCGCCCATTTTGGTTTTATGCACAGGAAGCAATCCAAAAATTTGGGAAATGCTTCAAAACCAAGGCCATGCCATCATACCACCCGTGCCATCGTTATTTACATTCAACACCCGAGATGTACGCATACAAACACTACCAGGCGTAGCAACCAAAGCAACAATACAAATCAAGGGTACAAAATTTCATGTTGCAGGCGATTTGTTAGTTACCCACTGGGGTTTGAGTGGCCCAGCAATATTAAAACTTTCGGCCATAGCAGCACGTTATTTAGCAGAAATAAATTATAAATTTGAAATCATTATCAATTGGCTATTCGATACCGATACTACAACAGCCTTTGAAATTTTATTAGAAACCAAAAAAAATCATGCCAAAAAAGCCATTTCAAAAAAAAGCCCTTTTCAAATTCCCAATCGACTTTGGGAACAAAAAGTTATAGCAGCAGCCATACCAACAGATTTAAAATGGGCCGATTGTACCAAAACACAAGTGCAGCAACTACTAGCACAATTACTACAAAGCACCTTTCAAATCAATGGAAAAAGCACCTTTAAAGAAGAATTTGTAACCGCTGGAGGCATAGATTTGAAAGAAATTAATTTCAAAACAATGGAAAGTAAGCTACACCCCAACTTATATTTTGCGGGTGAAATTTTAAATATAGATGCCGTAACAGGAGGATTCAATTTCCAAAATGCCTGGACAACAGGACATGTAGTAGCACGTGCTATTGTAAATGAATACATATAATTTTTTTATCTGATATGTAATCCTATTTTAGAAAAATAAATCGTAATACAATATTTTTTTGTGCGTTCCCCAAGGGTCGGGCTTTTCGTTTCAAACAACGTACATTGAACTCCAAAAGAAATATAATATTGTGAAATAATCTTTTTTGTTTTTAAAGAAAAAACAAAAAAGGATTTCCACTACTATCCCTAACGCAAAAAGACATTAGGAAGTTGAAGAAACAACATGGACTATTTTGGTATGACTTACAATTAGCCCTATTACTATTTTAAGTTTTTTTGCAATACTTATATAAAACATAAAAAAATGTAAAAATAGTTTTCAGAAATAAAAAAATAGTTTTATGTTTGTAGTGGATATACGAGTGATAAAAGCAAAAGCAAATTTTACATTTAAAATAAATTAAAGTTAGCAAACCATTTTTAACAAACCCTATTCAAGCAGCTTTTTTTTCAAAAACAAGATGACCTACAAAAAATGTAGCGACCTTTCATCCATAGCTCAAAGGCGACCTTCAGTTAGACTCCACAAGAGTAACCCTGAACATACAGCAACAAACTGCTGGCACAATTTTGAAAAAAATATGTTGTAATGATACGTTTGTTTTACGATAATATTTATTCATGTGGCTTTTTTATAAAAAAGTTGCAAATTTTTTTTTTGTTTGTACTTTTGTGAAGTGGATATAGAATGTTAAAAACGCAATAACTTTCGTATATCTACTAGTTAGCGGAAACCCTTTGAGACCACTCGCCAAACTTACACCTTCAAACATTTTGAAATTGTTTTTTTAAGTTCTGTAACATTTCAGAATATCTCGTATCTAAAAGACGAACAATTAAATAATAGTAAAATGAACAGATTAAAAAGTGCAATCATATTCCCCCTATTTATCGCTTTATGCGTAAATACTTTTGGACAAAACAAAACAAATACCTTTGAGGTAGTTAAAAGCGGACAAGGTAGTAAATCAATGATTTTCATTCCAGGATTTTCCTGTTCAGGCGAAGTTTGGAACGAAACAAAAACAAAGTTTGAGAAAGATTATACTTGTTACACATTAACAATGGTGGGTTTTGCAGGAGTAAAACCACAACCAAACTCGTCATTTAAAAATTGGGAAACCAGCATTGCCAGTTACATAAAAGAAAATAAAATTGACAAGCCAATTATTATTGGACACAGTATGGGTGGTGGTTTGGCTTTGGCACTTGCATCAGATTATCCAGAACTCATTGAAAAAATTATTGTTGTAGATGCACTTCCTTGTTTGCCTGCCTTGATGAATCCAACTTTTAAAACAGTAGAAAAACAAGACTGTTCAGCAATGTTAAATCAGATTAGTTCAGCAACGAATGAACAATTTTACCAAATGCAAAAAATGTCAATTCAACAACTTGTTGCAGATACCTCAAAAAGAGAATTGGTAATAGGTTGGAGTATGAAATCAGACAGAAAAACTTTTGCTGAAATGTACTGTGATTTTTCAAACACAGATTTGAGAGAAAAGATTAAGAATATTAAATGCCCTACTTTGATTTTATTGGAGGAATATTTTAAAAATGTAAAACCTGCCATAGAAGAGCAATATAAAAACTTAAAAACAGCCAACTTGCAATATTCCAACAAAGGACTGCATTTTATAATGTATGACGACAAGGAATGGTATTTTAGCCAGTTGAATAATTTCATTACAACGAAATAAAATGGTATTTGAAGATATATATAAAGCGTATTGGCAAAAAATATTTCGTTTGTGTATGGGTTATATAAATGACTACGACCTTGCACAAGATATGGCACAGGAAACATTTATTATCGTTTGGCAACAACTACCAAAATTTAGAAATGAAGCTAATATTAGCACTTGGATTTTTAGAATTGCTTCTAATAAATGCTTACGACAAATTGAAAAACAAAACCGTTTCCTAAAAGCAGAATTGCCAATCAATTTGAAACAAGAAAAAGAAGAAAATATTGAACCTCAAATTCAATTTTTATATAAGTGTATTTCGGAATTGCCAGAAACAGACCGTATCATTATTTCACTAGAATTAGAAAATATAAAACAATCCGAAATAGCCATTATTGTTGGACTTTCAGAAGTCAACATAAGAGTGAAAATTCATAGAATAAAAGAAAAATTAACTCAAAAATTTAAAGAAAATGAACAGTAATATAAATTTTAACGAATTGTGGGCAAAGCAAAAAACAGGAGAGCCTAACAAAGAAGATTTGTTGTCGAAAATAAATAAATTCAAAAAATCCAATTTAAAAAGATTAATCATAACAAACCTTTTACTAATTATAACCTCTTTATTTATTATTTTCATTTGGGTGTACTATCAACCACAAATGATTACAACAAAAATAGGGATTATATTAACTATTTTGGCAATGGTAATTTTTGTAATCGCATACAACCAAAGTTTTGCACTTTTCAGAAAAACAACTAATACACAAAGTAATAGTGAATACTTGAAAAACTTGATAGCCATTAAAGCAAAACAACAATATATGCAAACTACAATGTTGAATTTATATTTTGTTTTGCTTTCAACAGGAATTGGCTTGTATATGTACGAATACACACAGCTAATGACAGCTTTTTGGGGAATATTTGTTTATGGGATTACTTCAATTTGGATTCTATTTAATTGGTTTTATTTAAGACCAAAGCAAATTAAAAAACAACAATCTAAATTAGACGAAATTATTGGTAAATTTGAAATGTTAAACGAACAACTTAACGAAAAAGAATAAGGGCATCCGCTAACAGCAGCTTGGCAAAATGGCGGGTTCAGTGCTAAACTGAACATTCGGATTTCTAATAAACATTAGTACTATATTGAACACTTGTGCTTCTAAATCCGCCATTTCTGCAAGCTGCAAAACGTGTGTGACTTGAACAACAACGCAGTTGTTGATGCTTTAAAACAGATGAGAGTAGGTCTCTCGATGACGACTTTCAGGAGTAGTTATCACTTGAGCGAAGCGGATGCACGGATACCTAAAAACAATAAAAAATAATCCGTAAACCACTTTGTGCTGCATTATTAGGAAACTATGGTGTGGTGAGCGACAAAGAAAAACGACAACAAGATTGCTGTAGGTATGTTTATGTGAGTTGAACATGTCCGAGAAATAATGTGTAAAAACACATTATTTAGAAGGAGGCGAGCGTAGCTCTGAACCAATGATGAAGCCTCGTAAGCGCAAAAGACGATGTCAAAAATAGGTAGTTACGTTT
Organism: Flavobacterium branchiophilum NBRC 15030 = ATCC 35035; assembly: GCF_002217205.1. Lineage (GTDB taxonomy): Bacteria > Bacteroidota > Bacteroidia > Flavobacteriales > Flavobacteriaceae > Flavobacterium > Flavobacterium branchiophilum. Next base: position 50,933 of record NZ_MUGT01000046.1, read on the forward strand.
GTACCTATGACCAAGTGTATTGGAAACCTGATTACTGAATACACGGCATCCGGGGTTAAGTTGGCAAGACGCATCAATAGGCTGTTTTAAGGAACAAGTGAACTCTATATTGTTCTGCCAAATCGCAAGAGGAAACAGACAACAAAGGATGTGGTTGAGATATAGGGGGCAGACCTAGTCGTAGTAGTGATGAAGTTTCTGTAATGGAAATGGAGCAAAGGGCTAGGCTTAGTAAGTTTTACTAACAATTAACAACCAGAAATGGGATGATTGATTATTACGAAACAAAATCACAGCCAATAACTAATTTATTTTTACATTGGTTATTGGTATATCCATAAATATAATTATATTTGTGTGATTTAATACTATGAAGAGCCGTGTGAAGGGAGACTTTCAAGCACGGTTCCGTGAGAAAGCAGGGGTGAAATTCCCTTGCGTGACTCGATTAGTCACAATTATAACAACTGACATTTTTAAACTATGAAAATTGCTTTTAAAACAAGAAACTTTTATGCCGACGAGTTACAACTTTTAAGGACAATAAAAACTCAAAAGAATAAAGAAGCAAACGGAAAAATTAAAGTTTATCACTTTATTATTGCAGGAGTTGCAGGAGCAGGATTAACTTATATTACTACGCTAATTCCAGATAGTTTTTGGACTTTCTTTTTTGGAACAATTGCTGTTTTTGCATTTTCATTTATTGTCTTTATGCCGTACGAGATTTATAAAGCAAACAAAAAACATAAAACCTTTCTGTCTCAACTCAATTCATTAATTGACAAAGGTACCGTTGATACTTGGCAAATTAAAACTAAAAGAATTGCTGTTGCTCCAGAATATGAGGACGAAAGCGATTTATATATTATTGAACTTAACGAAAACGAAGTCTTATTTCTTTGGGACACTGAATACAACCTAAACAAAAAATTTCCTTGCCTAGACTTTGAAATTTACGAAGACGCTTTTTTTAAACTATTAGGCAAACAAATCTATACTTCAAGTGAAAAAATTAAGCCAATAAAAATAGATAAGAAAGCAAAATGGAATTATATGAAGAAGAATGGTATAAATGGACACTTAGAAACTGAAAAAATTAACTTTGACGAACTAATATTACGATATAATAACTGTGCCTAACAGCTAGCCTTTCATTGCATCTGCAAGCCGAGC
>NZ_MUGT01000047.1 GCF_002217205.1 Flavobacterium branchiophilum NBRC 15030 = ATCC 35035
TATATTTGGTATTATTAATTCATGAAAATATAACGTAAAATTTATTAATTTATTTAACATTTATTTGAAGTAGTTATCTTGACATTATTCAATCAATTGCTCCAAAAAAGGGGCAATTAAAAGGATATCGCCTCTATCCCTAACGCAGTTTACGGTAAGTTGGGGATTTCAGTAAAAAAGTTAAAAAAAAACAATTTATTAAAATGTTTGTTATTTAAAACAAAATGTTTAATTTTGTACAGAATAACAATCATTATGCAATGGATACTAAAAAACAAACCATTTTTCCAAAGTACAATTTACTACTTGTAAAAATGGGAGAAAACATAAAGCTAGCCCGTAAAAGACGTAAGTTAACCATGATCCAAGTTGCGGAGCGTGCTGACATTTCTCGCTCCACATTATATTTAATTGAATCTGGGAATTCAGGTGTGGCTATGGGGGCTTACTTTAATGTATTGAGAGTATTAGGGCTTCAAGACGACTTTTTAAAATTAGCCGCCGATGATGTATTAGGTAGAAAACTCCAAGACCTTGAACTTTTAAAATAATACAATATGGCACTAAATAATACAAACATCTATGTTTATGCTGATTGGGTTGGAATGATAGAACCAAAACTAATTGGAATACTAACCGCTCAACAAGCAAAAGGTAAAAAAGCCTTTAGTTTTGAGTATGATGCTATTTGGCTTAAAACAGAACAAAAATTTTTATTAGATCCAGACATAAGTTTGTTTACGGGTTCGCAATATCCAAATCAAAAAGAAAATTTTGGTATTTTTTTAGATAGTATGCCCGATACTTGGGGAAGAACACTTATGAAACGAAGAGCAGCACAATGGGCAAAAGAAAATAATACCAAGACACCAACACTTTATGATATTGATTTTCTTTTAGGCGTTTTCGATGAAAGCAGAATGGGTGCGTTACGCTTTAAAACCGACCCAAATGGTGCTTTTTTAGATAATAACAAAACGGCTTCAACACCACCTTGGTCGTCCATCAGAGAACTTCAAAACGCAGCAGAGAACATTGAAAATGATAAAGATAATGATGAAATAAGAAAATGGCTTTCCATATTAATTGCACCCGGTTCTTCTTTAGGAGGTGCCAGACCCAAAGCCAATATCTTGGATACTGATAAAAGTTTATGGATAGCTAAATTTCCATCCAAGTCAGATACAATAGATAAAGCAGCATGGGAATATTTAGCCTATAAATTAGCCATTCAAGCTGGAATTGATATGGCTCCATGCAAAATAGAAAAAATAATGGGTACTTATAATACCTTTTTTACAAAACGTTTTGATAGAGAAAATGGAAAAAGAATTCATTTTGCATCTGCAATGACGATGACTGGAAATAATGAAGAAACAATAAAAGAGAATCATCCCAGTTACTTAGAAATAGCCGAATTTATTAGTAACTACGGGGTTGCTATTGAAGAAAATTTACATCAATTATGGCGAAGAATCGTATTTAATATAGCTATTTCAAATACCGATGACCATTTACGCAATCATGGCTTTATTTTAACCAATGAAGGGTGGATTTTGTCACCAGCTTATGATTTAAATCCTTCAATTGATAAAGACGGTTTATCATTAAATATCGATATGGATAACTATGCATTAGATTTTGAAATAGCAATAAGTGTTGGTGCCTATTTTAGACTTAACAAAAATCAGATGGTTTCTATCATTGAAGAGGTAAAAAGCGCTGTAAGTAAATGGGAAGAAGTGGCTAATAAAATTGGAATCTCAAGAAGTGAACAACAAATAATGGGCAACGCTTTTAATTATTAATTTCAAACATATTTGGGCGTTCCCCCAATTGCCAGAAATCTAGCATGCACATAGCTGGCAATTGGGGTCGGGCTATCGGCTTTATCTTTTACTTGCCCCAAAAAAGGGCAAGTAAAAGGATACCGCCTCTATCCCTAACGCGGTTTACGGAACAAAAGATATTTTGTTTTTCAATTCAAATTTTGTTAAAAATTTATTAGTTAAATTTAATTGTGAAAATATCTCATTATTTTTAATAATTATTATTTTTTTAATATTTATTGTGAGCCACTTTTGACCAAGGATTTACTACGGTTGAATATTTAGCAGCATCGTTGTTAGACATGGAATACCACACACAAAAACAAGCGATTACAACAGATGCCGCTACTTTTGAAAGTACAGCAATGCAAAAAATCGGGTTGATTGATGCTATAATTCCACGATACAAATCCACTTATTTCAATCATATATTTGCAGGAGGCTATTCAGCGGGATATTACAGTTACATTTGGTCAGGTGTATTGGATACCGATGCTTTTGAAGTGTTCAAAACCACGAGTTTATTCAATCCCGAGAAAGCATTATCCTTTAGAAAAAACATATTAGAAAAAGGAGGCACTGAAGAACCAATGGAATTATACAAACGATTCCGAGGCACCGAGCCAAGCGTTCAACCCCTATTAAAAAAACGAGGATTAAGCAAAAACTAACAAAAAAAAGCCAGTAACAAAAATTACTGGTTTTTTTATTAAATTAAAGTGGTTGAATTATTTACTAATAATAGACAAATAGCGTTCCATACATTCTTTTTCAACTTGAGCAACAAACATAATAAAATCTTCTTTGTTGTGGTTAGTTTGAGCGGTTTCTAATGTTTGATAATATTTCATTCGTGTATCATAATCTCCTTTTATATTTGCAATTACATAACCGTGTTGCAATAAGATAAAATTCATTATCAACCGAGAAGTTCTACCATTACCATCAATAAAAGGGTGAATGGTTACCAATCTTTCGTGCATTTCTGCAGCTAAAACAACAGGATGCAATTTGTTTTTTTGTTGTTCCATCCAAATAAAATAATCTTCCATTTGCTTGGCAACAAGATACGGTTGTGGTGGCAAATGGCTGCTCCCCTTAATCATGACTTGAACATTTCTATACCGACCCGCATCTTCTGGCATAATACCTCTCAAGATTAAATTGTGAACCGATAACAGCTCTCGTTCATTTATATAAAAATTTCTTTCCACCAATTGCTTTATATACGCTATTGCCTCCACATGATTGATGGCTTCTAAATGTTCACGCATACTTTTACCCGAAACCGTAAGTCCTTCATTAATAACTAAATCGGTCTCGCGCAGCGTTAAAGTATTGCCTTCAATACGATTACTTTCAAAAATGTATTCTAATTCTAGTGCCTGAGAAATTCTATAACTGTCAAATTCTCGATATTTGTTTAGTTTTTCTTTTAACACATCAATTTCATCCAAAATAGCTTGAAGATTGTTTGAAATTGTTATTTTTTGTACAGAATAGTAGTTTTCAATTTCTTCACGAACCAAATCCATTGCACGGATTGTTAAATCATCGGAACCTATTTCGTATAAAATTTTTTCTTTTAGCCAAGCAACCATTAAAGTATCATAATCTAATTCTAGCAATTGAGCAAGTTTGAATACTTGTTCGCGGGTTGGCTTTCTTGTACCGTTTTCAAACTTGCTAATAAGTGCTTGGTCAATTTGCATTAATTGAGCTAACTCTCTGGTTTTGATGCCTTTTTGTTCTCTAGCGGTTTTTAGTAATATTTTCATTCGTAATGATGACTTTTAATTTCTTGACAAATTTAGTCATATTTTTATTCAAAAAAAAGTTTTTCTAATATTTAACTAAATTCTTTTTTAATTCTAGCCAAGTCTCGTTTGGTATCTTGTTCTTTTAGTGATTCTCGTTTGTCGTAGGTTTTTTTACCACGGCATAAACCAATTTCTAGTTTTGCCAACCCTTTTTCGTTGGTAAATAATCGAAGAGGCACTATAGTAAGACCTTTGGTTTCTACGCTTCTGGCAAGAGATTTTAGTTCTCTTTTGTTTAATAATAGTTTTCTTTCACTTCTTGCTTTGTGATTAAATTGGTTACCAAAAGCATATTCCTCTATGTATGTGTTGATTGCAAATAATTCACCATTACTAAATTCGCAAAAACTTTCGGCAATTTGTGCCTTTCCTAGTCTGATGGATTTTATTTCTGTACCTGTTAAAACTATTCCAGCCGAAAAGGTTTCGATAATTTCAAAATCGAAGCGAGCTCTTTTATTTAATATGTTGGCGGTTTTTATCATAATATTGGATTGCAAAAGTACTACAAAAAGAAAAAAAAGAACAAAGTAAACTTCATTTTTTTTGTAGAAAGAAAAGAAAAGAAAAAAAGAGTAAATTTGTGCCATGGAAAAAAGAGCAACAAAAGACCCATTGCACGGCATTACACTTAAAAAAATAGTAGAGCAATTAGTTGATTTGTATGGATTTGAAAGTTTGGGAGATCAAATAAAAATAAAATGTTTTATAGAAAATCCATCCATAAAATCGAGTTTAACTTTTTTGCGAAAAACCGATTGGGCTCGCAAAAAAGTAGAAGAGTTGTATGTGAAATCATTGACAAAAAGAAATTAAACTTTGTTTTTTGTCTCAGATTTCAAAAATTTTATTTGATATTATTTTCGTCTAATTTTTTATTAGATTCTTTGTGAATTTCAATTTCAAAAATTAATTTAAATTCCTCTTTGAATTTTAAAACTAAAGTATCCCCTTTACCCCTTACTTGTCCAACAAAATTAATATAACCTTCTAAGCGGTTCATGAATTGTGATGAGTATCTTTTGTCAATTTTGTTAAGTTTAAAATGGCGTTGGGCTGCTTTTTCTATGCCGTTTATAGAAACGTCATGAAGCATGGCTCGTATTTTTTTTAGTAGTTTTTTGTCCACGTTTACCTTTTGGTTCACTGTTAATCCTGTAACGATTTGCTTTCTATTTTGTGTTTTTAAATGAATTTTTTTTGAGTTTATTTCAAAGAAATTCTTTTTAATCAAGTTTATGATGTCAAGAGTGATGTCATGTGAAATTTTAAAGTTAGACGAAAAGGTTAAATCGTCTGCATAGCGGGTAAAAGTTAAATCATTTTCGGCACTAAAACGAAGCAAATCATCATCAAGTTCGTGGCAAATAAAATTGGATAGTACTGGTGATGTAGGTGCACCGATTGGTAGTTTGCCTTTGTAGGTAGTAAGCAAGGTTAATGCTATTGCAATGGGTTCACTGAAGTTAAAGAAGTGTGAAGAGAAAATGTCTTTTACCTGGTTTGCAGTTATGCTATGGAAAAAATCTTTAAGATCAATGTTTAAGACAAAGTTTTTTGAAACATGAACTTTTGCGTTCTCCACAATATTGCAAGAAGTTCCTAGATAATGTGGGTTTATAACAAAGCCATGCACATGATGTGGTTTTAACCATAAATAGTAGGCCTGTAAAAAATAATTCAGCCTTTTTTGAATCCCTTTTAGCGAATTTTCGGGTGCAAAAATCTGTCTTGTGCCACCCCTTTTCTTTTGGATGGTGAAATGCTTGTATGGTGGATTATTAAGTAGTTCTTCTAAATGATAGATTGGTGTTGTAAGGAATTTGGCTAATTCAAATGGCTCTTCGATGGAAAGAAGACATAGCGCGTTTAATTCATGCTTCTTAAAATCCTGCAAAGCAAGATTAGTAAGATAAAAATCATCAGAAAAATATTTTTTAAATTCTTTTTTATGTCTTTGAACGAGTTGCTGAATTTCAGGTACTGTCATCCTATTTTTATTTAAAAAGAGCCGTTGTAAATTATCTTTGGTTTTCTTGCTATTTATGAGAAGCGGAACGCAGTGAGCATCGCAATAAATAGCAATATTTTCTTGCTTACAGCTCGATTTGGGTTGCAGGAACACAACCGCAATGTTGTAAATGTTTGACATCATAATTTTTAAAACAACGGCTCAATATCTTCATTTTTAAAAGGGAGTATTATCTGCATCTAAATTAAAGTCATTAACCAAATTTATTAAATTTGGGTTTTGGTCATATAACTCTTTTAGTCTTTCTTTTGAAAACGTAAATTCATTTTTGTTTGGGTCAAAAGCTTGAAAACTTGTGAAGTTTTCGTCTCTTAGAAGATGTACCGTGCCTAAAACGCCATTTTTGTTTTTTGCAAGGATTAATTCCATCCTTCTATCGGTGCTTTCCCCTTCCTCATCTTCATCAATTTTATAATATTCGGCTCTGTAAACAAAGAGTACTTTATCGGCATCTTGTTCAATGGCTCCACTATCCCGCAAGTCAGAAAGTTGCGGTCGTTTTGAACCACTCCTTGTTTCTAAAGCTCTACTTAATTGACTTGATATTATAATACAAACATTAAATGTTTTAGCTATATTTTTTAATTCTCTGCTAATATAGCTTATTTCATACTCGCGATTGTGTCGGTATTTGTTGGTACCCATCAACTGTAAATAATCAATAACAATTACTTTTATGTGGTTTTCTTTAATTTGATTTTCACAAAGTGCTTTGAATGCGGAGATAGAGTGGTAACAACTGTCGTTAAAAAACAGTTGGTGGTTTTTAAAATTACTTTCAAAAGAGGCTACTTTTTGTTTTTCATCATCGCTAAGTTTGTTTTGCATGATTTTTTCAACGGCTATGCCAGAAACACACGAAAGAAAACGGCTACTTAGTGAAAATTCAGATAAGTCAAAACTAAAATAAAGCAAGTGCATTTTTTGGGAAATATGCAAAGATAGATTCACTAATAATTGCGTTTTGCCCATGGCAGGTCGCCCACCTATGACCACGATTTCACCCAGCTCAAACCCTCCAAAATTAGTATCTAATTGTGTAAAGCCCGTTTTGACGGAGGTGTATTTTTTAGTATTATCTTGAATTTGTTTGATGTTTTCCGAAATTAGCGTTGCCATACTTTTTGAATTTCTGGCTGTATTTTGCTGAAAATCGGCTTCATACAAAACTTGTTTAAGCTTGTAAATAATTTCTGAATCATCCATAGTATGAAGAAGAATGTTTTCAATTTTATTTTTAATATTTAAGTTCATGCCCTAAAGTTAATTTTTTTTTAGATGTTGTGAATATTATTTATGAAATATTTTAAACCGTAATTTTTCTTTTTATGAAATTATCGAATTACATTTCTGGGTTATTAAATCGTTCCCAATCCTATTTAAAAGTATTGATTTGCCTATAGTGAACCAACTTTTGTATAGCATAACTTCAATTTTAAAATGCAAAGTGCCTACTATTTGCTAGAAATTAAAAAGGTAAAATATCTTCATTATCAGGTTCCACGTCTATTATTGTATCACTATCTGAAGTATTTGAATGGTTAGGTGTTGTGCTATTTATAACCTCAACTTTCCAAGCTTTGAGGTCGGTGTACCATTTGCCATTAAATTCCCTGCTTTCTATATCAAATTCAAGGTTTAGCACATTACCAATTTGTAACTGGTTGTTGTTTATTTTGTCTCCCCAAACAGAAACACATATCTTTTTTGGATATTGACCGTCTGTTTCTACAATGATGTCTTGTTTTTTCCACTCCCCATTTTTTCCGATTCCTGTTTGAAGCGGTAATACTTGAACCAATTTTGCTGTTATAGTCATCTTTATTTTTTTTGCAAATTTATAGTTTATGTATGCAGTTTTGGTGCGTAGTTAATTGAAAATATTGTTTTATAATCGTATTTGATTTTTAAAATAAGTTATTATTATTGGTATGATTTTTTTAAAGTTAAAGAATGAGTTATTTATATTAAGTTATTGATAAATTTGAATAATTCTTTATCTACATTTTTTGTTAATATTTTCTTATTTTTCTTATTTAATATTGCCTTTAATTCGCTATAGCTATATTCTTCGTCTCCAAAAAAAGATTTTAACGCATTTTTATTTGTTTTTGATACGGCTTCACATGATAAATACCATTCTTTTATTTCTCTTATGGTTTTAGTTTTTGATATTTCTTCTTTATCTTCTGGTTCTATTTTTTGTTTCTTTAAACTTGTAATTGATAATTCTTTTGAATTATAATAAATATCTTTGAATTTTATAGTACCAAAAAACATTCCTACTAGATATAATGCAATTGTAGTCTCTTTTGGTGTGTTGTTGTGAAACTTCTTGATTATTTTTTTAATTATTTCATCTCTTAAATTAGAAGTATTTCTAAACAAATATCTGAATTTTTGATAATAGGCTATTATCAAAATATTATTTATTGAATTATCATTATCAACAAAATTTAGATCTTGATTTAATTTTTTTAATTTTTCGTTTTTACAATACTCAGTTAAAAAATTAGACCAAATTTTGTCGTCTTTTACACTTTGTAGGTATTTTGAAAAAGCTATTATTTCTTCTATATATTCGAATTTAGCAATGTCCTTATCTTTTATTAAATTACGGGTTCTAATATCCTCTTCCGTAATGTTAAATCTAGACATTGTAATTCCTCCTACATCATAGAGAAAACCAATATCGCTTATGGGATAAGGTTTAGACCTTTCATAAAAAACTAAACTATCCATTAATGTATCAAGTTCGGAATTTAAATCATCAGAATATTTAGCCAATGATATAAAAAAATCATTTTGATATGTGTCTAAAATATTAATTTTTGGAATATCAAATGATGCCAACAACCTGTTTGCTCCATTAATTGATAACTCATTATTTCTTTCATCAAATAATAATTTTGAAAATTTAGTGTCTATTGGATTAGAAATCTTAAATTCAGGTAATTTTTTTGATAAACTATTCTTTCCTTTTTCTGTCAGCGGTATAATATTTAATACTTCAATAAATGATAATTTTAAAAAATGGTTATTTTCATCCAATAAATCATTTGAAATTTCTAAAAAGAAAACATCAAAATCCTCTTCAAAAAAACCTGTTTTTTCAAGTAATTCTTTTCCATTTAACGTGTTGTTTAACGTGTCAATTACTAATTCTCTATTAATAAATTTATAACCAAACTTATAAAAATCTGTAAAATCAAAAATATTTGTTGTTATTAATTTCATTTCATTACTTTTTTAGAATACTATTAACGGTTCGTCGTTGTCATTTTCTATACTTATTGGATTAGACAAACGGTTTATTTCATCAGTTGCATTTAATTTATGGAAATTTGTTTCGGGAATTAGATTTAAATAATCGTGTTTTGTTTGTCCAGAGTAAGATAAGAATAATTGCTCTCTACTTCTTGTGAGGGCTACAAAAAATAAAGTTCTTGCTCGTGTTTCAAAATTACGCCAAATTTCTAATGATGGTGTCAAAAATGGGACAAAAACGGCTTTAAAATCTAATCCTTTAGCACTATGGTAAGTCATAATTGTCGCTAAAGAATATTTTGAAGCATCTTCAAAAGAACCAGCACCATTGCCTAAATATTGAAATTTTAAACCATTCGTTTTTAAGTGGTCATTTATTTTGATATAATTCTCTTTGCAATTTACTTTATAATCATCAGGCATTAGAGGTTTGTTCTCTATGCTCAACAATGTTTGAATAAAATCAAAAATATAAACATGCTTAGGAATTAAAATTGATGGAGCATATCCAGATTTAGCATACTCTTTTGCGTTTAATAATATATACTTACATTCTTCTAAATATGAATTTGCTTTTATTAACCTTGGTGGAAGTTCCACCAAACGACCTAATGCCGCTGAATTAAAACCATCTCTGTCAGTACAAAAAAACTGTGCAACTTGCCTTATCCTTCTACTAATTCTGTGTATTATCTCTAAAGAAACGGATTTGCTTGATAAAATAGAAGCTATTTCATCGGTGTTACAAACATTATCATAAATAGATTGATTTACATCACCAGCTACAATAATTCTATTCCCATTAGACTTAATTTTTCTTATTGTACTTTCTCTCAAGTCTTGAACCTCATCTACTAAAACTAAATCCCAAATATCATGCATTCCTATAAATTGATGATAGGTAACAACTTTAATATCTTTATATTCATTAGGAATACCTGCTTTAATCATATCAACTAAAGCTAAAGTATATAAGACTATAATAATTTTTGCTTTTGGATTTTTTTCTTTTTCCTTTAACAAACAATGTATTAATAATACTGATTTTCCACTCCCAGCATAACCTTTTATCCAAAAATTATCTAATTTATTGTTCTCAACATTTTGTAAAAAAGCGAGTTGCTCTTTATCGAGTTGAGTTTTGGTGATGAACCATGCCATAATTATTCATTTATTTCGGGTAAGTAAATTTTGTTGTCTGAGGCAAGATTATCCTCGTTATACCATTGAACAGAGTTTTCTTGTTTGATTTTATCAAAATCTAATTTTACTTTTTCTGAAATTTCAAACTTTCCTAGTAAACTAGCAACCTTTACTAATCTCATATAATTGTTTTTATTCAAAATATTAATTTTGTATTCATTATACCATTTGTCAAAAGCGTTTTGTAAAAGCAAATTAGCTTTTTCTTTATCTCTATTTAATAGATACTCACCATAACTCAAAAAAGCAGCATCTAATTTACGATCAACGGCGATTTCCATTAATTCTTCATATTTTTTAAAATCACCATTATTTTCTTTTATAAGTGCAAGATTGTAAGCGTTTGTACCGTTTGGATTTTTCTCAAAAGCAATTTTAGCCCATTTATCAGATTGATTTTTCATATTTGCCTTATCATAGTGAAAGCAAATTGAAGTTTCGTATCTATTAATTGGGTCTAAAGATTGAACTGTTTCAAAAGTTTCAGCAGCCTTTTGGTGTTTATTAACCTTTACATAATAATTTGCTAATTCTTTTAGGAGATTTACTGGAGGCCTTCCTCCATTATTTTTTGATGCTTCATTCAGGCTTTTTAATATTTTCTTTTCTGCAATTTGTTCCGTAGTTAATGCTGTATTTGAAAAAGGATTCAAAGGTTCAACTTTTATTTCTATATCTTTGATATAGGCACGGAAATGGATCAATTTATCATGTGAAATTTCACAATGTATTTGTATTTCATCTTCTTTGTTAAATCCTTCGGGTGTCTCAATTGTTATTATTGATAAAATTTTTTCTTTACTACTAACACAAATTGGAATTTCTATTTTAGTTTGTTTGTCTTTTCTTGGGAATAATCCATTAACGCTTATATCTTTATATGGAATTTCAGTACCATCTTTAACTAAGATTCTGGAGGTATTATTTTCTAAAATAATGAGTATTGGTTCGCTAATAATAGGCTTTATCATATCAACATTTAATCCATTTTGCAAAAATGAATTAACAGCAGCGCCAGTTGAAACATGAGATTGCAAATCTCTAGGAATTTCAATCTCAGATTGTGTAAAATATTTGTATAAAGATGTTTGAATATATGGATTATAGGAGCTTCCACCAATCAATAAAACTAAATCAATATCTTCATTTTCAATATTTCCTTTTTTTAGTGCTGAATTAATAACTGAATAAATGCTTTTTAATTCAGGAGTGTCATTACTATTTAATTCTGAACTAGTATTTGTAAACTTATCTATTATATCATTAAATTCATTAAATGAAAGCGAAGGATTTTCAAATAAAAGTCTATATTTTGGTAGTAATATTTGAAATGATTGTTCAAGTACAATATTTTTGTTTGAAGATGCGATTGACGGAAGTTCACGCCCCACTAAATTACTTGCAACAGTTTTACAAATTTTAATTTTTAAATTTTCTGCAATAGGTTGCAATTTTGGAAGAATAATTTTATTGTATTCGGGTGTTTTTATATCATCAGCTTCTAATCCGTTTTGATTAAGAAGTTGTGGAAAAAGAATTTCCTTTACAATTTGCTTATCTATGTCGTCACCTCCAAGTTGTTCAAATTTTGAAATTGCAACATTTTTTGAATATAATTTTCCGTTTTTCCTACCGATTTCCAATATAGATATGTCGCATGTACCTGCTCCAAAATCAAAAACTAAAATATGTAATGGACTATCAATCGGTATGTTGTAATTTCCTAAATTATTTGAATTCACTTCTATTAAATAACTTAAAAATGCTGCATTTGGCTCATCAATGAATAAGCTGTCCTGAAAAGGTATATTTGCAAAATCTAAAGCTTCTTTCAAGTCTTTCCTTTGGTTTGCTTCAAAAGATGCTGGAATACTAATTGAATAATAAGAAGCAAAAGGTAACTCGTTAGTTTTTATAAAATTGTCAATTTCATTTTTTAAATATTTAAAAAAAACCTTTGTTGCATCAAGAGGATTTTCTATTGAAGCACTATTATGTTCTTTAGTTAATTCAGATGAAAAATAAACAGGGCCGTTGTCCACTCCTAATTTCATTTTAAATGAATACCATAAATTACGTCCATAAGTCAATTTGCTTTTTAGCTGTTTTGCTGTTTTACCAATAAATAATTTATTTTCAAACCAAGCAATACAAGATGGAACTATATGATTTTCAGTATAACTGCCATCGTGATTTAGCTGTTTAATGGGCATAACATCTGTTATGATTGGTTGTAAATCTTTACCGAAAACTGTATAACTAACGACTGTAGTTGATGTACCGAAATCAATACCAATAAAAGTACTATTTCTTAATTTATCTTGAACTATTTCTTGGTTTGAAATAGATGGTATTAGATTATGTAGGGTTAATTCATTATTCATTTTCCTCAATTCGTTAAAGTTTTTCTTTTTTAATTAATTTTTATCTACCAATAAAAACATATCGCACCCAAATCAACCCCAAAACATTTTGATTGTTTCAATAATTCATTTGATTTCTGAAAAGGGTATATAATATTAGCCATAGTTTCTCAATTTCTTGCAAAAATAGTTAAATTTTATATGGGTTGGGTGGGTTAGTTGATTTTTGTTACAAGCAGTTCAATAAAGTTAAAAAGCTCTATAAAACCATCTTTTGTATAAATCTTACCATCGGGTGTGACGGGTTTCCCGTCTTTATAGGTTGGTTTTGGGTGGATGAAATAATTTCTTCTAGCAATGACGCTATTCACTGTCAAAAGAATTTCATTTGTCTGTTCTATTTCTAATTTTTGTATGGCAATTCCAAGAATTTTATTTGCTTCGGATCTATATTTTTCATCTGTATCATCAAAATCAATTGCATGATCTATTTTCCTCCATTTCTTTATCTTTTCACCATCAATGCACCAGTTTTTTTCTTCGTCTTCTTTGGCATATTCTTTATTTATAATTTCAATTATCATATAAAGGGTAACATAAGCATAAGCAAATTGTTTTTCTGTTTTGGCGTAATCATGCATTTCAATAGCTTGATTTAACAAAACCAAAATTTCTTCTATAAAATCTCCATTTTGCTCTGTTTTTTTAATAGTCAAGATAGAAATAAGATTGTCTATTCTTGAATAAATGGTTTTCAAATAGGAACGGTTAAAACTAAATGCCACATTTTTTTTGAAGGATTGATAATTGTTTTGTGAGATTTCTTTTGAAAATAAATATTCAGGTGATTCTTTTACATAAAACGCATCGGCGCCAAAATCCAATAATGGCTTTATGTTCCAAACTTTATTTGATGCTGTAAATACAATGATTTGATTGCCTTTGTTTTGTTTTTTTATTTTTGAAATAACATCATATCCAGAAAATTTCTCTATTGGTAAATTATCATCTTCATCAACTCCATTTAACCTTAAATCAATTAGAAATAAATCAATTTCTTCCTCAAAAATCATTTTTTTTGAGGCTTCAGATAAATCTTCAAAAGACTTTATTTTTTCATTAATAACCTTAAAATCAGCGTTTTTAAATAATTTTCCTAAAACTAAACCCCATCCTTTTTCGGCTTCGTCGTCTATCAAAACAATTTTTTTGTCATTGGATTCAATTAAATCGGCTTTTTCTACATTAATATACCCTTTGATGTGTGATTTTTTGTTTAATGTTTCCAAATCAAATTGAAGCGCTTGTATATATTTGAAATACAGTTTGTGAAACATCTGTTTTAAGTTTTCGTTGCTTTTCAAAACTTCGGTATGTGCTGCTTTATCGAGAGAAAACGCACCCCATTCATTTGCAATAGAATGTTTGCCAATGCTTTCGTCGGGTCGAATAGCAATTTTATTTAAAAATGAATTTTTATAGGAACTTTCGTTTAAAACTTCCACATGTTGCACATCATGCTTTACTAATTTTAGCTCTGTAAAATAAATACTGCCCGTAGCAATAATTTGATACCAAATATCACTTAATTTGATGATACTCTCTAAACTTTGAGTTGTGAGAAATACAATGGGTATAAGAGTTTTTTCTTTAAGTTCGGCTAACGACAATCGAATATGAAGAGAAAGTTTCAAACTTTGAATTAGGTTTTTATTCAGATCGAAAACAATTACGTGAATGTCGTTATTTGCAAAAATACTAGTGATGTAGTTGTGATATTCTGTGTCGTTTTCATGCAAAATTGGTAAATCTAAGTTTTTAAAACCTAAATAATTTACTTGTTCTTGGCTAAAGCCAACCGTATATATTTTTTCCATATTTTGTAAAGCTGTTATTTATAGTGTTTAAATTGTCAATAAATTTCAAAACCGTAATCGGATTGTCTTCTAATTCCTCCAGCAATTCATCAAAGCTAATTGAAATAGAAGCCATTTCTATAATTTCCTTAAAGGCAGTAAGATTAATGTCTCTTAATTTCAAAATCTCATTTTGGTCTTTGAATTGTAGCATTTCAATTAATAGATTTGATTTTCTTACTATTTTAATGGATTTATAATGCTTTCCATTCAATAGTATTTCAAATTCAAATTCTTTATTTTCTCTGTAATGAATCAAAAAATCATATAAATTAGAATAAAACAATGATTTTTTTAAATCAATTCGTTTGTTGCTAATTGGTTCTAAATTTGGTTTGGTGTTTCCTTCACTAAAGGTTACCAAAGGTATTTTATCGCCGTTTTCACAAATAGTTTCCATAATTTTTATTACGTTACTTTTGGATCCATCAATAAATTCACCATTAAGCACATCAGCAGTTGTTGCATGAATTAATATACAACTTGCTTCATTTAAAAAACTTAAATCTTGGTTTTTTTCTAGCTTATCAATATATATCAGAATATCTGAAAACGTATTGTTTTTGATATAATGTATTCCATAATTATTTACGTGTTGGTTGTGTCTGTTATCGTCAATTAAATAAATCATTTTAATCTGAAGTTTTATAATAAAAAGTTAAAGTATGTATCGTTCCAATACTATTTTCGGTTGCTAGTTTTTCAAATTCGGGTTCATCATTCCCACTTAAAAGATTAATTTTAAAGCAACCATTCTCAAATTTAGTCTCTATCGACCAATCGCAATATCCAAAAAGTTTTTTTCTTATGCTCCCAATTGTGCCTTTTTCAGTTTTCCATTCTGGAAGTAATTGGTTAAAATCTTTAGAAGGAAAGGAATTATAGTGGGTTATAATTAGATTTATTTCATAATAGTTACCTACTAATTTCCCTTTAAAAGTCATGTCAAATTTATTAATAGGCAGTATTTTTCCTTTATCTCGAATGATTTCAAAAATACTCTTTAAGGCTAATTTGAATTCTTTTGTGTTGGTATAAAAATCAGCATTCTCTAATCTTTTCAATGTGTATTCAATTTTTGAATCTAAAAATACGTTTTCAATAATTTCTTCCACATCCATTTTCAAATCAGGAGATTGTATTCTTGTTAAGTTTCTAAATTCATCAATCACTTTAATGAATTCAGGATTTCTAAATGGTGATAATTTATATTCTTTTGACCAATTTTTCCATTTATTACATGAAAACCCTTCGTTCATACCGTTTCCCCAATTTGGATTTTCATTAAATGAAAATTCATTTACAATGCTATACAAATAAGATGGTATTTTTAGTTTTTTAGTTTCTCTCTCAAAAACTTTCTTTGTGTTTTCTAAAAATAGTTCTATATCGAAATCCTTTTGTTGGTCAAAATCATGTGTAAGATATTTTAGTCCATTTGGATTGTTAAATAAATACATGAAATTGGCAACATCTTTTGGTTTGTGTTTTTTCACAACTATTTTTTTTTCAACTTTCTTCGCTCCCCCCAATACTTCACCCAAACCGCTCTTCTTCTCCAACCCCTCCACTTTTTCATTGATGTTTTTCAACTGCTTGTCTAAGGTTTTTATTAATTCCGAATCGGTTTTCATAAAGTTGCTTGAAAGCTGAAAAACCCGCTCTTTTTGGGCGATTGTTAATTTTTTATCGGCTAATAAATGATGGACTAAATCAAATGAATCTTGTATCATTTTATAAGATTTTATTATTTATATTCATTTCTCATTGAAAACAGCATCTAATTCTTCATTAGGGGCTATCTTTTTTGATTTTTTTCCAAAATTATAAAATGAAATCGCTGCCTCAACTCCTTCTTTTTCCCAAACGTCTAGCAACTGATCAATTTTGTTTACTCTTCCTGATAATTTTTCAAATCTGGTTTTTAACCCTATATAAGTACTGTCCTCTGCACCTTTTACCATCTTTAAATATAACAATTTCCCTTCTAAAACATGGGTCATATTGGGTTTTTTTGAAACTAAATGCCCTTTTTCTGCCATATAATTTTGTGTGAAAAAAGTACTTGCTTTGTCAAATCCATAGGATTCCCAATAATATAACCATTTTCTTAACTGCTTGATATAATCTCTAGAAACATTCAACTTTTCGTTTACCGTTATACCTGTAACTTCTTGTTTTACATTTTTTACCTGCAATCGAACTTTACTTTCGTTTATACGAAAATTTTGATCTGTAATTATTCTTCTAACTTCTGTATCAAAAATACTATTTTTTTTATATATTTTTTCAAATTTTCCTTTTGCATACTCACAAGCATTGTGGTTGCTACTAAAGGTAATATCGTCTGCATATCTAGAATATTGCAAACCAAATCGTTTGGCTACACCTGCTAGTCGAATGTCCATTTTTTCGCAAATAGCATTTGTTAATGTCGGAGATGTTGGTGCACCTTGTGGCAAAACCGATGTCAAAATAGTATGACTAACACCATCTTTAATTCGTTCTACTTCAAGTTTTGTACAACAAATAGAGGCAATCATGTTGGCTATTTTAATACCTTTGGGACTGTTTTTTAAATTAAACGGAGCTATTAAAAGTCTTCCCCAAACTCTTGATTTATCAATACTCGGAAAAAAATCTTTCAAATCAAGATTGTAAACATATTTTTGGTTGACATGTTTCTTGGCATTATCTACAATTGATTTGCCCACCACAAATCCAGTTGCATTGGGATGAGGTAGATATACACATTGAAAAATATAATTCAAGGCTTCTTGAACTTCTTTTAATTTTGGATGTGGTGCATGTATAGTCCTAATACCCCCAGATTTCTTTTTTATTTCAAATTGATGATAAAAAACAGAAGTTGAGTTTTCTAAATTGAACTCTTTCGCATCTTTTAAAATGAGGTGTTGTAATAATTTAGGTTTAAAGTTTGAGGCTTTTGATCCATGAATATGTTTTTTGGCTACATTGATTAAATGCCATAAATCAGCTTCTTTTTTCATATTCTGAAATAATTCTTTAATCTCAGTTTGTTGATCTACATTTGTTTTCATGGTAACTTACATTGTTTTATATGTTTTGAAAAACCGTAGTGTATATTCTTTTTCTTCATCAACAAATTTTTCATCAATAAATACTAGAAGTTAGGGTCTTGATTAGTATCCAACATAAAATAATAAATATATTATAATTAGTTGATTACTAAACATTCCATTATAACTTGCGTTATAGAACTTGCCGATTTGATATTTTGTTTACAACATATTGGAAACAAAAAATCCAGCAAGCAAGCCCGTTATAAAAACGAGCGATTCAATATTTTAACTACGGTTTTCAAAGAACTTATTTTGATGCTGCAAATTTATATTCCATCTCTGCATTTTTGCTGCATAGCAAAATATTTTTTATATTGCACCAAAATTCAAGCAAAATTAAACCATTTTTTTAATATGGCAATTACAAAAAATCCTTTTATAAGATATAAAATTTTAGACTCTTTTTTTCGTCATCCGTTTAAGATTTATACTATTGATGTTTTACTTCAAGAGTTAAACGATAAATTATTTGAAATTTTTGACAATCACAAGAACGCCATAAAGTTAAGACAACTACAAGAAGATATTGCCTTTATGAAATCTACTGAAGGTTGGGGTATAGAATTTGCAGATTTAAGTGATGGTAAAAAAAAAAATTACCGCTACGAAAACATTAATTTTTCTATCAACAACTTAGCTTTAAATGATATAGAAACCAACGAATTTCAAGCTGCATTATTAACTTTAAGCCATTTTGAGGGAATGCCTCAATTTGAAGGGATTTCTGAAATTATTGCAAAACTAGATATGAAATTTAAAAATAATATTATAGAAAAACCATTTATTGGGTTTGAACAAAATGCAGATTTGAAGGGTATAGACAATTTTGGTATGTTGTTTCAGGCAGTGAAAGATAAACTAACATTAGAAATTGAATATAAAGATTTTTCGTTTCCAGAGTCTTATAAATTTGAATTCCACCCATATTATTTAAAACAATATAACAACAGATGGTTTATTTTGGGTTTAAATCCTTCCAAAAATAAGTATGATTGGAATATTGCGTTGGATAGAATTGTAAGTTACAAATGTATTGATAAGGGTTTTATAGAAAATGAAAAAATTGATTTTAAGGAATATTTTTCAGACATGATTGGTGTTTCTAAACCCGAAAATTCAATTATTGAAACTGTAATCCTGCATTTTGAACCCTTAACGGCTAAATATATGATGAATAAGCCAATTCATGAAACTCAAAAAAATAAATGGATTGATGAAAATACTTTAGAAATTAAGCTAAATATAATAATTAATTACGAATTAGTAAGGTTTATTTTGAGTTATGCCGATAGTGTAAAAGTAATTGCACCGCTTCATTTGGTGGATTTAATTATAAATAAAATAAATGGTGCCCAAAATTTATACAAATTATAATTCAGTAGTTATGATATCATTATCAAAAAAACAGTACATTTGTCTGCTAAAATCAACACTTATTTAAACAATTTTATATGCAGGTTAATTTAAAAAATGGAATCGATTCCTTAATTTTTGGCATGAAAGAAGCTGATGTAATGGCAAAATATGGAAAGCCAGATTTGTCGTTTTTGGATGATGATCAAAACAGAATTTATTTATATAATCAATACAAAATAAGGTTAACTTTTTATGAAGAGGAAGACTATAAGTTAGGTTATTTGGTGGCATCTAGCCAAGATTTAACTCTTTTTGGCGAAAAAATAATGGGAAGAAAAATAAGTGACGTAAAAAAAATTTTAGCTTCAAAAAAAATCAATCATTTTGCTGAAGAACAAGTGGACTCTTTCCACAATTTTTTTAATGAAGACAATTGGTTGTTGTTTCAGGTAGAGTTTGACGAAGTAGTCAAGTTGGAATTGGGTGCTATGATTAAAAATGAAAACGAATTTGATTGGAAGTTTAAGGGGTAGTGTACAATATATTTAAGATTTTAGTTAAAATTTGAATCATAACTTATTATTTTTACTATATTTTTAAAAATTTGATTTTATTGATTTAGGTTTTGTATTGGTTTTAAATTATTTGTTTATATTTGACACTTCAATTATTGAATCAATTATAATTATTTAAAAATGAAATTACTAGAAGGGAAAACGGCCATTATTACAGGTGCCAGCAGAGGAATTGGAAAAGGAATTGCGGAAATATTTGCAAAAAATGGAGCAAATATAGCTTTTACTTATAGTTCATCGGCAGCATCTGCTCAAGAATTAGAAAATGAATTGAACCAATTGGGCATAAAAGCAAAAGGGTATCAATCTAATGCCGCTGATTTTAATGAGGCTCAAACTTTTGTAGAAGCCGTTTTGGCAGAGTTTGGAAACATAGATATTTTGATTAATAATGCAGGAATTACAAAGGATAATTTGTTGATGCGAATGACCGAAAATGATTTTGATCAAGTTATAGATGTCAATTTGAAATCTGTTTTTAATATGACCAAAGCCGTTCAAAAAACATTCTTAAAAAACCGTAAAGGCTCTATTATCAATATGAGTAGTGTAGTGGGAGTCAAAGGCAATGCTGGACAAACCAATTATGCAGCTTCAAAAGCGGGAGTTATTGGTTTTACAAAATCGATTGCCTTAGAATTGGGGTCAAGAAACATTCGCTGTAATGCCATTGCACCAGGTTTTATTGAAACAGAAATGACTGCAAAATTAAACGAAGATGTGGTTCAGGGATGGCGAGATGGCATTCCATTGAAACGTGGCGGCACTACAGAAGATGTAGCCAATGCTTGCTTGTTTTTTGCTTCGGATATGAGCAGTTTTGTTACTGGTCAGGTGTTGAATGTTTGCGGAGGTATGCTTACTTAATTTGAAGTTATAAGTTGTAATTTAAGGTAAAAACCCCAATATATTAATGAATACTACTACAATATTGCTCATTTTTTTAGCTGTACTTATAGCAATTGGGATTGCTTTTTACCAATACATATATAAAAATACAAACAAGTCAAAAACCATTTTGTTTTTGGCTTGTTTGCGTTTTTTTAGTGTTTTTATCCTCCTTTTATTGTTAATAAATCCAGTAATTTCAAGAAATACTTTTGAAATTGTCAAAACTCCTTTGGCAATTGTTATGGATAATTCTAGCTCTATTAAAAATTTATTTGCACAAAAAACAGCTACAGACGTTTACCAACAATTAGCTCAAAACGCTGATTTGAAAACCAAATTTGATGTGCAATTTTTGAAATTTGATGACAAAACCGAAATGTCGCAACAAATTGATTTCAAAGGTACTAAAACTAATATTGATGGAGTTGGTATATATTTAAAAAATATTTTAAAAAATAATTATTTTCCTACGGTTATTATTACAGATGGAAATCAAACATCTGGCAATGATTATACATTTAGTTTTCCAAAACACGCTCAAATTTTGCCCATAGTTATTGGCGATACGACTACTTTTTTAGATTTGAAAATCAATCAACTGAATGTCAATAAGTATGCTTTTTATAAAAATAAATTTCCTGTTGAGGTATTTTTACAATACTCTGGGAATAAGTCAGTTCATGCTAATTTTAGTATTACAAATGGCAACAATACATTAGTCAAACAAGCCATTTCATTTTCAAAAAACAAAAAATCGGCAGTTCTACAAGTACTTTTGCCAGCAGATAAAATGGGCCTTCAAATATATAAAGCTCAAATAATTTCTTCAGAAAAAGAACATAATATACATAATAACATTAAGAATTTTGCTATTGATATTATTGATCAAAAAACCAATATTGCCTTGGTTTCTGCAATCAGCCATCCTGATTTAGGAGCTATAAAAAGGGCCATTGAAACCAATAATCAAAGAAAAGTTACCATCCTAAAACCCACAGCCATCCAATCGTTGCAGGATTTTAATGTGCTACTTTTATATCAACCAAACGAAAGTTTTAAAAATATTTTTGATTTAAAGGCAAAAATAAAATTAAATGCCTTGATTATTACGGGTTTACATACCGATTTTAATTTTTTGAATCAAAACCAAACTGATTTTGTGTTTCAAATGACTACTCAAAAAGAGGATTATCTCGCTGCTTTTGAAGATCAATTTAATTTATTTGCCATAGAGCCCCACGTTTTTAACGAGTTACCACCATTACAAAATCCTTTTGGAAAAATTATTTCAAAAGCACCAAATCAAGTACTTTTGAATGCTAAAATAAGGAATATTAATACGCAGCAACCTTTGCTCACCTTTGTATCCTATACAGCCCAGCGAAATGCCTACCTCTTTGGAGAAAATATTTGGAAATGGCGTTTGCAAGAACATCTAAATCAAAAAAGTTTTGAAAAATTTGATCAATTTTTAGACAAAACCATCCAATTTTTAGCTTCAAACGACCGAAAAAAATCGTTAATTGTTCATCATGAACATTTTTATAATGCCTCTGATTTGATTGAGATTACGGCAGAATTTTTTAATAAAAATTATGAGTTTGACGAAAAAGCAAAGTTGACTATTTCGATAATAAATAAAGACAATAAAAAACAAATTAAATATGATTTCTTAAAAAACAACAATAGTTTTAAAGTAAATTTAGAAGGTTTGGAAGCAGGCCATTATCAGTTTATTGTCAAAGAAATTAATACAAATGCTGTATATAATAGTTTTTTTGAAATTGCTCCTTTTGATATTGAAAAGCAATTTGTAAATCCAGAGGTGCTCAAGTTGCAACAACTCGCTAAAAATTATGGAGGAAAATGCTTTTATCCAACGCAAACACCTGCATTAATCAAACAATTATTGGATAACCCCAATTATAAACCTACCGAAAAAGCAATTGTCAAAAAAACACCGTTAATTGATTGGGAGTGGCTTTTGGCATTATTAGCGTTTGTATTGTCTGTAGAATGGTTTGTTCGTAAGTATAATGGTTTATTATAGATTTTATGAAAAATAAAACATTTATTTTTTTAATACTAGTAGTTATTTTTTTAGCTTCTGTTAATTTTGTACCGTTTTTAAATCAAAATTATAATACCATTGCACATCGTTTTCCTGTGCCTCAGGGTTTTGTTAGAACTCAAGAAAGCCCCAATTCTTTTGCAAATTATTTGAGAAATTTAAAATTAAAACCTCAAAATAGTCTTGTTAAATATTATAATGGGACTTATAAAAATAAAGCCAATGTGTATGTAGCCGTTATAGATTTGCCAATTGGCAATAAAGATTTACACCAATGTGCTGATGCTGTTATGCGATTGAGGGCTGATTATTTGTACCAAAAAAAGGACTTTAATGCCATTCATTTTAACTTTACAAATGGTTTTAGAGTTGATTTTTCGGAATGGATTAAAGGAAAAAGAATTGTTTTGCAAGGCAACAAAACTTATTGGAAAAAAGCCACTGTTCCAGCAGCAGATCAAAATGTATATTGGCAATATTTGGAACAAATTTTTCAATATGCGGGCACAGCCTCATTAGAAAAAGAATTGAAAACCATTGCTGTTAAAGATATTCAAATTGGCGATGTTTTTATAAAGGGCGGTTTTCCAGGACATGCAGTAATAGTTGTAGATAAAGCAGTAAATATTCAAAATAATCATACGATATTTATGTTAGCACAAAGCTATATGCCCGCTCAAGAATTACAAGTTTTACAAAATCCCAATCGGACCAACGAAAGTCCTTGGTACGATTTGGATTTTGGAACCACATTGGAAACTCCAGAATGGCGTTTTGATTCATCGCAACTCAAAAGGTTTTAAATATGAAATTAATCATTATATCAATACTAATTACGATGTCAAATATATTGATGGGCCAACAACCACCCCCTCAAGTATTGAAGTTGATGCAAGCCTATCCTGATCAAATTATTGAATTTCGAGATAATAAACTTTTTTTTGCAGACAAATCATTTTTGATTTATGATGATTTTAAAACTAAAAACAGTCAAGAATTATTGGACAATCCAGATGTCGAAGATCAATTTGCTTATCGATATGATACCTCCAAAACAGATCATAACGATGCAGGAAGGGTTAGAAATGAACTTTTTTTTAAAAAAATGTATGGAGACTCTGAAAATAAGGTTCGTAAGAATTTAGTTAGCATCACATGGTGTCCTAAATTGGTTGGTCAAAAATTGTTGGTTAGTCGTATAAATGGTGTTGCCGAAAAAATGCAAAATATTTCAAAAGCATTAGATGAACACCCAGAATGGAAAACGTATCTGACCAATATTGCGGGCACCTTTGTATGGCGAAAAATAGCGGGTACAAACCGTTTAAGCAATCATAGTTTTGGAATAACAATAGATATTAATATAAAAAATGCCCATTATTGGCAATGGGATTGTAAGTGTAAAAATGAATTTACAAAACTAAAATACCGAAATGCCATACCAATGGGGTTGGTTCAAATTTTTGAAAAAAATGGTTTTATTTGGGGCGGAAGGTGGAAACATTATGATACAATGCACTTTGAATACCGCCCCGAATTGTTTTAAAGTGCTTCTTTTTCTAAAATACTCAAACCGATTCTGATTTTTTCATAAGGAATTTTTTCTTCAAAATAGTCAAAATAGGTTTTAAGTTGTGCTGGATTTTCCAAAATTTCTTTGGCATTTTTTATCAATTCTATTTCGGATTTATCAATAAATTGATGGATATTGATTGCATTTCCGTCTAAATATAGCTTGGCCAAATGCGACATAATAGTTGCAGGATTGAGTTCTCTTTTGGCTGCAATGGACGCAACACTTTCGCCTGCTTGAAACATTTCTAATGTAATTTTGTATGTATTTTCTTTTTTAGGTTTTTCAATTTTATCACTTTGAAATTGTCTAATGGCTTCAATAAACATAGTGCCATATTTTTCGAGTTTGGCTCTACCAACACCGTCAATGGCCAAAAATGATTCATCGCTCATGGGTCTTTCAGCTTCAATCTGTCTCAAAGTAGCATCGTTAAATACAGCATAAGCTGGAATTGATTCTTCCTGAGCTAAATCGGTTCTTAATTTTCTTAAAATGTCAAATAAAGATTGAGTATTTGTAATTTTTTTAACTGCTTTTTCTTTACTTTTTGGCGTTTCAAATTTTACTTTTTGAACATTGGTTAGCAATACTTTTTCATTTTCAAAAAGCACATTTTTTGCATTAGATGTTAGTTTTAGTTGGTTATTTTGATGAAATGCTATTTCGCAATAACCTAAATTTACCAATTGAATAAGGTATTGGCTCCAATCAAACCAAGCGATATCGGTACCCACTCCATAAGTTTTTAAGTTTTGGTATGATTTGTCATAGATGTTTGCATTTTTTGACCCTTTCAAAAAATCGACAACTACTCCAATGGGTTCTGATTCTTTTAAACGGTAAATAGCAGATAATGCTTTTTGGGCAATTATGGTGCCATCAATAAAAGCAGGAGGGTTTTTGCACACATCGCAATTGCCACAATTTTCAGAAACGAGCTCACCAAAATAGGATAATAATATTTTGCGACGACAACTTTGAGCATCGGCAAATTGTTTCATTCTATCTAGTTTAGCTATTTGAATTTCAGCATTTTGGGCTTCAAGTGCAAATTTTTGAAGCTGAATGACATCGCCATAACTTTGAAATAAGATTGTTTCTGCGGGTTGTCCATCTCGGCCGGCACGGCCAATTTCTTGGTAATACCCTTCGATATTTTTGGGCAAATTATAATGTATCACCCATCTTACATTGGACTTATCAATGCCCATACCAAAGGCAACTGTGGCACAAACTACCTGGCAAGTATCATTAATAAACGCATCTTGCACTTTTGTTCGGTTGTGGTTGTCTAAACCAGCATGATAGGCCATAGCCGAAATACCTTTTGATTGTAATTTTTCTGATAATTCTTCGGTAGTTTTACGACTTAAACAATAAATAATACCAGCTTCATCGGCTTTTTTATCAATAAATTGTACAATTTGTTTCACCCTATCGAGGGCTGGTCTTACTTCGAGACTTAGGTTTTTTCTGTCGAATGAGGCTACAAAAACTTGAGGGTTTTGCAAATTCAGTTGATCGCAAATGTCTTGTCTGGTAGCTTTATCGGCAGTGGCTGTTAAAGCCAAAATGGGTGTTTTTGCAAACTTATTTTTTAAGTACCCTAAATTGCAATATGCGGGTCTAAAGTCATGTCCCCAGGCCGAAATGCAATGGGCTTCGTCTATGGCTATAAGGCTCACTTGGATGCTGGCAAATAGGGGTTCTAAATAGTTCAAACTTTCGGGCGCTACATATACCAATTTGATGTTGCCGTTGTGAATTTGTTCTAAATAATAATGTTGCTCCATGGCCTGTTGCGAACTATTAATAAAGCAAGCGTTGATGCCGTTGGCTTTAAGGCTATCTACCTGGTCTTTCATCAAGGCAATTAAGGGCGAAACTACAATGGTTAGCCCCTGAAAAATGAGGGCTGGAAGCTGAAAACAAATCGATTTTCCACCTCCTGTAGGCATTATCGCTACGGTGTCTTGTCCGTTGAGTACAGATTGGATAATGGCTTCTTGGTTGGGGCGAAAATTTTCAAATCCAAAATGATCTTTTAGTTTTTGTTTTAGTGTTATTGTTTGCATGGCTTTATTATATAGGGTTATTTTCTAACGGCTTCAGGTACAAGAAGTTCATAGTGGCCTCCATTCCGTAAAACATCTCTTACGATACTGGAACTGATGAACGACGTTTTGGCAGCTGTAAGTAAAAATACAGTTTCAATTTTAGCCAACTTCCTGTTGGTGTGTGCAATAGCTTTTTCAAATTCAAAATCGGCGGGGTTTCGTAAGCCCCTCAAAATAAATGAGGCATGTAGTTTTTTGCACAAATCTATGGTGAGTCCTTCGTATGTAATTACTGAAATTTTTGGTTCTTTTTCAAATGTTTTTTTGATAAAACTCAAACGTTCTTCTAAGCTGAACATGTATTTTTTATCGGCATTTACACCAATGGCAATAACAATTTCGTCAAATAACGGCAGACTTCTGTTGATGATGTCTTCGTGTCCCAGCGTAATTGGGTCGAATGATCCTGGAAATATGGCTTTTCTGGTCATAGATGTTGTATTTATGCAAATGTAAATTTTATTTTTTGATTTTAATATAAATTTATAATAACAAATTATATTTTTTTGTAAATAATAGTTAAAAATTAATGATTTGACAAATTTACAATAAGTTTGGTTGATTATGGTGTAATTATTTCAATTATAATGCCAATTCGATAGCGTTTGTAAATAAATCTTGTAATGAAATTCCTGCTTCACGGGCTTGTTGTGGCAATAAACTTTCGGTGGTAAGTCCAGGAATGGTGTTCATTTCGAGCATATAAGGTTCGTTGTTTACAATAATAAATTCGCTTCTAGAAAAGCCTTTCATTTTTAGAATGTCATACGCTTTTTTGGCTGTTTCGGCAATTTTTTGCGTAAGCTCTTCAGAAATTCTGGCTGGAGTAATTTCTTTTGATTTGCCTTGGTATTTGGCTTCGTAATCAAAAAAGTCGTTTTCTGAAATAATTTCTGTGATGGGCAATACGGTTGTAACTCCTTGATAATTAATTACTCCAACAGAAACCTCGGTACCATCTAAAAAACTTTCGATGATAATTTCGTTGTCTTCTCTATAAGCCATTTCGATGGCTATTGGGAGTTCGGCAGCGGTTTTTACTTTAGAAATGCCAAAACTAGATCCAGATTTATTGGGTTTTACAAAACAGGGTAAACCTACTTTTTCGACAATTTTTTGGGTTTCAATCAGGTCGCCTTTATTTAGATAATAGGAAGTGGCTGTTTTGATTCCATAAGGTTTTAAGACAGAGAGCAAATCTCTTTTATTAAAAGTAAGTGCAGCTTGATAATAATCGCAAGAAGTTTGAGGGAGTCCGATGAGTTGAAAATAAGCTTGCATCAAACCGTCTTCGCCAGGAGTGCCATGTATGGCATTAAAAACGCAATCAAAAGTAATTTTGTTGTTATCGACAGTTGTAGAAAAGTCGTTTTTATCTATGGGAAATT
This sequence comes from Flavobacterium branchiophilum NBRC 15030 = ATCC 35035, assembly GCF_002217205.1. Classification (GTDB taxonomy): domain Bacteria; phylum Bacteroidota; class Bacteroidia; order Flavobacteriales; family Flavobacteriaceae; genus Flavobacterium; species Flavobacterium branchiophilum. The sequence continues at coordinate 27,509 of NZ_MUGT01000047.1, forward strand.
CTTGGTCTTGAGGATCTACATATACCCATTTGTCTTTAAAAATATGGATTCTGTAGGCGTTAAATTTTGATTTATCTATATAATTATATACAACGTTTCCGCTTATTAAAGAAATTTTGTATTCGGAGGAATAACCTCCCATGATGATGGCAATGTTTTTCATGGTTGTTTTGCTGTTATGAATTTTATTTTATAAAAAATGTTGCTTTTGAAAAGGATTGCCCTAGCCCAGATAGTAGTGGAAATCCTTTTGTGCCAGGGTTTGGCACAAAAGATTGCAACGGATAGCTGGAAATGGCTCCTAATAAAAATTTAAACAAAATTATCATTTTTTTTGAAAAGAAATGCACATAGTATTTTATATATTTGCGATAAAATTAATATTGAGTTATGAGTTTAAGAAAATATTTAACAAGTAAGGTTTTTTTTGTCCAAATATGGAGTGCTATTGGCATTTTTGCGGTGATTGGATTTTTGTTTATGTATTGGTTGGAATATGCTACAAAACATGGAGAAGTGGTTGTTGTACCTAATTTGTCGAAATTGAGTGAGGAGCAGGTAGAAGAAAAATTGGATCGATTGAATTTGGAATATGTCCTATTGGATACGATGGATTATAATCCTGATTATCCAAAATTGAGTGTTTTGGAGCAGGATCCTGTTGCGGGTATGCAGGTAAAAGAGGGCAGAAAAGTGTATATTCGGATAAATGATAATGGCTATACGATGGTTAGGATTCCGAATTTGATTCAGCAAACGTATCGACAAGCCGTTCCTACGTTGCGAGCTATGGGATTGAGCGAGGGAACCAAAACGTATGTGCCAGATATTGGAAAAGACATGGTTTTGGAAATGCGATTGAATGGCAAAGTGTTGCGACCAGGCGACAAGGTATTGAAATCGTCAAAAATTGATTTGTTTGTTGGGGACGGGAAATCCCTTTTTGACGAAAGTGAACTGGATAGTACAAAAGTAGAAACTACAGAAAAACCTGCAGATGAACAATAATATGGCCGTTTTTGAGCCTGAGGATGAGTTATTTGAGCATTTTAAATTTGAAGTGCCAAAGGGGCAATTGCTGTTGCGGATAGATAAATTTTTGATGAATTTGATTCCAAATGCCACCCGAAATAAGATACAAACAGCAGCAACTTCGGGTAATATTTATGTAAATGGAAAAATTGTAAAATCGAATTACAAGGTAAAGCCATTGGATTTGGTTCAAATCATGTTGTCGCATCCACCATTTGAAAACAGGGTAGATCCAGAGGATATTCCGCTAGATATTGTATATGAAGATGAAGCGTTGTTGCTTATCAATAAGCCTGCTGGCTTGGTGGTACACCCAGGACATGGCAATTATACGGGTACGTTGGTGAATGCCTTGGCTTTTCATTTTCAGAATTTACCTTTGAATAGTAGTGAACGGCCAGGATTGGTCCATCGGATAGACAAAGATACTTCGGGCTTGTTAGTGATTGCAAAAACCGAGGCAGCCATGACCCATTTGGCCAAACAATTTGAACAAAAAACATCTGAAAGGGAATATATAGCTATGGTTTGGGGAAATTTGAAAGAAGATTTTGGGACTATAGAAGGAAATATAGCCCGTCATTTGAAAGATAGAATGCAAATGGCCGTTTTTGACGATCCAGATGTTGGTAAGCCAGCAATTACACATTATAAAGTTTTGGAAAGATTTGGTTATGTTACTTTAATATCTTGTAAGTTGGAAACAGGAAGAACCCATCAAATTAGGGTTCATTTAAAACATATAGGACATCCGTTGTTTAATGACGCAAGATATGGCGGCGATTTGATATTGAAAGGGACTACTTTTACAAAATACAAGCAATTTATAGACAATTGTTTTAAAATATTGCCAAGACAGGCTTTGCATGCCAAAACATTAGGTTTTGTTCATCCGACTACCAATGAAATGATGCGGTTTGACACTGCATTGCCCATTGATATGAAAAATTGTATTGAAAAATGGCGACAATATTCTAATAACCACATAGTTGAAGACGAAATATAACACAAAAAAAATATGAAGACCTCCATTATAAACCCAATAGATCAAAATTTTGAAGGAACCATTATTATGCCCTTTTTTGAAGTATCTGAAGAGCAACATATTGTTTATCAGGATATTAAAGTTAATAAAAAATTATTTTCAGGAAAAAAAGATACTCAATATTGTATAGAAACCCCTCAAAATATTGTATTATTAGTTGGAGTAGGAGTGGGGCAAGAATATGACAGTTTACGCAAAATTTTTCGTAATGTTTCTCGAAAAAATAAAACCTTATTTGAGGAAAAAACCCTTTTGGTTTTGCCAGATTCTATGAATGACAATCAAATAGAAGCTATTTTAATTGGATTGTATTGGGGTACTTATGATTTGGGATTTTATAAAAATAATCCATTACATCCATTTTTGGAACCCAGCTTTGTACTGAACATTAATGCTAAAAATGCTAATACAAGTGTTATTGAAAAGAGTATAAAAATAGCAAAAGCCCAAATAGACACCATGAAATTGGTTGATTTACCGCCCAATGTAGTAACACCAAAATATTTAACACAACATGTTCAGGAACTGTCAGACAAAGTTGGTTTTACAACAACAGTTTTAGGATTTGATGCCTGTAAAACAGCGGGTTTAGAGGCTTTTTTATCTGTTGGAAAAGGAAGTCAGCACGAGCCTCAATTTATCATCATGGAATATGTTCCAAAAACTTTTAGTAAAAAAACAAAACACATTGGACTTGTAGGTAAAGGGATTACATTTGATACGGGCGGCTTGAATATCAAAACAGCTGCAATGGTACAAATGAAAACAGATATGGCAGGAGGTGCTGCCGTTATTGGAGCTATGCAATTGATTGCTGATTTGGGATTGGATGTTTGTGTAACTGCCATTGTGCCTGCGTGTGAAAATGCGGTAGATGCAAAATCATTTTTGCCAAGCGATATTATCAATAGTTACAGCGGTCATACTATCGAAATAGTAGATACCGATGCGGAAGGCAGGTTGATTTTGGCAGATGGTTTATCCTATTTGATTCAAAATTATAAACCCGAAATTATTATAGATTTGGCCACCTTAACAGGCAGTTGCATTGGTACTTTTGGGTTTGAAACAGCAGCATTATTTTCAAACAATAAAGAAATACTAGCAAATTTGCAAGAAATAGGACAGTCTATTAATGAAAAATTATGGCCATTGCCACTATGGGATTGTTATCAATCTGATATAGAAAGCGAATTTGCAGATGTAAAAAATTATTCAGGAAAACCATTTGCTGGAGCAATTTCGGCAGCAAAATTTCTGGAATTTTTTACAGAAAAGCACCCAGCATGGGCTCATATCGATATTGCTGGTGTAAGTTTTGTGGATGATGAATTTGCGAAAACAAAACACGCTACGGCATTTGGAGTACAATTATTGTTAAATTTTATTGAAAAAACAATAGAAAATGCCAATTCATAAAAAATATTTTTACTTTTTTTTTATTTTTATAGGTTTGACGTTGAGCGCTTTTGCACAACAAAATCAAATTATTGAAGCCTATAATTTAAGATTTATAGATAGTTCTAAATCTATACAATTACAACAAAAAATTTATAAAGAAGCAGTTTCAACATCAAATACAGAAACTGAATTGATGTCAAATTGCTTTTTGTCATTAACATATTTGAGGTTTAAAAAACTTCCTTTGTCTCAAAAACATATAGAAAATGCAAGTTTAATATTGCCAAAAGTTACTAATATCACCGTTTTAGGATATTATTATTACGCATTGTATAGATATAAACTGTATATAGATGTACTAGGTTATGAAAATGATTTGTTGAAAGCCTTAGATTTATTTGAAAAATCTAAAAATTATGATTTTGCTGCATTAGCGGCTTTGGGTATTGCCAATTCTGGTGCTACAATTGATGTGCATTTTTTGGAGAAAGCCACCCAGTTTTCAAAATTAACTACAAATAATGATATTCAATTAGAAACCCAAATTTGTCATGCTACTTATTTGAAAGAAAAATACCAAGCTCCTAATTCAAAATTACAAATCAATCAGGTTTTTGAGGCTTATCAAAAAGCTATAGTACTTGCTCAAAAACCAACATATAATAAAATGAATGTAGCGGTTTCCTATTTGAACTACGCAAATTTTTTGGCATCTACTCATCAAAAAACGAACGAAATTTTACCATTAATACAAAAAGCCTTATATTATGCTGAAAAATTTGGCATAGTAAGTGTTGTATGAAATTGTTATGGCATTAGGGGGCTATATTTATTAGAACAAAAAAAATATGACCAAGCAGCACTTTCGTTTAAAGAAGGAATTCAATATTTAAAAAAACTCCCATTTAAAGACTATCCAACAGAAAAAAAGTTTTATCAGGATTTGAAATTAATAGCTATGTATAATAATAATTACAAACAATATTATGAATATGATCTATTATTTCAAGAAGCTACTACATTAGCAAATGAAAGTGAAAGAGAAAGCTTGATTCAAAATGCAACTGCCAAGTATGATTTAAAATCAAAAGAAGAGAAAATCACATTATTATCTAAAGAAAATCAACTAAAAGATGCCTTGATAATAGCCTCACTATTGGCTATTTTGCTAGGTGCAGGTATGTTTTTTTATTATTATAAAAACATAAAAATGAGTCAAAAATATTTTGAACAAAATAGGATAAAGTTAGAAAAAGAAAAACAACAAACCCAAAAAGAGTTGATGAACAGTGTATTGCATTTAGAAAAGAAAAATGAAATTTTAAATGAACTCAAGGATAAATTATTAATTCAAAATAAAGAGCAAAATGCTACTATAAATAATGTTATCTTTAAAACAATAGATGAAGGATTGGTGATTGATGATGATTTTCAGAAATTTAAAAATAATTTTAACACTATTTACCCAGAATTTTTTGATAAATTACAACAAAAAGCTTCAAATAATCTTACTCAATTGGATTTAAAATATTGTGGTTTTATTTTAATGAAAGTTACAAACAAAGAAATGGCTTCGCAAATGAATGTAGAACCCAAAAGTATAAGAATGGCAAGATACAGAATTAAACAAAAATTAAATTTATCGAAAGAGGAAGATTTAGATGAATTTATTCAAAATACGATTGAATAAAGTTTTTTTATGTTGGAGCCTAAAAACAATTTCATTTTTTTTTTAATATTATAATTCTTGTTAATTAATTACTATCAAAATTGGGTTTTAAATCATTATATTTATTTTTTTGTTACTACAAAATGGAATCAATTATTTTATTAATTTTTTCCATATTTTTTTAAATCAAAAAAACAATTGCTACTTTTTGTTGTTTTTTTAAATAACTGTTAATCAGCAACTTAATTTTTTGTAGTCGCCTAATAGACACTCAAAAGTTATAATTGAATTTTAGTTTTATTATTGAAACCGAAAACTAACCTACATTTGCAATATACAAACAACATTGAAAGCAATAAAACTTTGCCCCAAAATTTGCTTTGAATTTCTCATTTATTAATTTTTAATATTAAAATTATTAAAATTGTTTTGTAGAATTTTCAATTGTATAATTGATTTATAAATTAATAAATGAGACGACCTACGGAATAACCCCTCTTAATATCCTGTTTTGTATAATATGAATTATTAAATTTTATCTTATAAATATTTTTATATTATAATATTATTTAATTTATTCAAACAAATGGTATTAACAATATGATTTGTTGAAAATACTAATTCTTTCAATTTACTCCTCAAATGAAATTCATTGTCAACTATAATGAACAATGTTTAAAATTCAGAAATACTTCATTTATATATTTTTTTATTTTCAAATACTATTATTAACTTACTAATTTTAATGAAATTAAAGTATGTATTTCATAAGTTTATATGAAGAAATCATTTATCATTAAATAAATTTTTTTTAATGTTTTAATTGATTATTAATAAAGCTGTTTGAATTTATTAATATTATATAAATTTCATTTGGTATTACAAAATGTAACTTTCTGATTTTCAAATACAAATTAGTATGTAGTCGCCAAATAGACAATGGTTCTATTAGCATAGACACACAATAGACTAAAGAAAAACAGTAAAATTCTAAAGTATTCATAGTTTTGGCAAAACATTTTTGATGATGTTCAAAAATGTAATTGTGAATTAATTTAAAGTTAATTCTAATTTTAATTAAAATCAAAACTTTATGAAAGCTCCTTTTATCGAAATTATCGAAGCCACCACTCCCGACCCGAATCTTTTGATGTGGAAATATGAAGACGAAGACAAAGAAATTAAAAATGGCGCAAAACTAACCGTTAGAGAAACCCAACACGCTATGTTCCTCAATGAAGGGCAATTGGCAGATGTTTTTGGACCAGGTTTACACACCCTTTCTACCGAAAATATTCCGCTTTTAAGTCAATTAAAAGGCTGGAAATATGGTTTTGAAAGTCCGTTTAAAGCCGATATTTATTTCTTCAATACCCATCAATTCATCAATAACAAATGGGGTACACCCGCCCCAATCTTGATGAAAGACCCCGAGTTTGGACAAGTGCGCATTCGTGCTTTTGGAAGTTTTGACTTCAAAATAGCCGATGTTGCTACTTTTTTCCGTCAATATTGTGGCACTTATTTTCAGTTGACTTTATTTGAATTGCAATCGCAATTGCGTGATTTTGTTGCACCAAAATTTGGCGAAGTTTTGGCCAATCAAAACCTAGCAGTCACGGATGTTGCAGGCAATATTTCAGATTTGAGCAAAAGAGTAGAACCGGAGCTAAAAACCTATTTTTCACAATTGGGAATTGAACTGACACAATTCATCATCACCAGTGTAACGCTACCCGAAGAAGTTACAGCTCATTATGACAAAATGACCAATATTAATATGGTGAAAGACATGGATAAGTTTACCCAATTTAACACCGCTACCGCTATTGGCGACGGTAAAAGTGGGCTTAATGACGCCGTACAACAAGGAGCCATGCTCAATATGATGATGCAACAAATGCAACAAAATCAACCAGTTACTACTCAAACCGAAGATATTCCGGCAAAATTAAAACAACTGAAAGATTTGTTTGATGCAGGAATTATTGAGGAAGATGATTTTAAAGCAAAAAAAGCCGATTTATTAAGCAAACTTTAATCAGTCATGGAGGATAAAAAACCACTTTCATTTGTAGAAAAAATGAAATTAAAAGCCCAAAATCAAAAAACCTACGGCATTGACGAAAATAATGCGTTTAAAGAAGCAAAAATGGATGCCGCCGATTGCCCAAATTGTGGCGCAGGTAGAGCAAAACAAGATGGATTGACGCACTGTGCTTACTGCGGTCACGAGTTTTTAGCTGTCAAACTTAACGATGGAATTTTTATCAAAAAAGAAGACAATTCCAATTCTTAAATTCATAAAAAATTAAAAATTATGATTGGATTATTCAACAAAAAAGACAATTCAGCTTCCCATTCGCAATCGAGTGAATGGCTGCCCCAAATTCAAGAAAACCAACAACGTTTTTTTGATTTTTTGGACAAAATGGAAGTTCGGATGCAAGAACTTACCGATGCGGCCATTCCCGAATTGACTGAAATGAGAAACAGCACTGAAGAAAGCTTCAAAATGGATTTTCATCGGATGAAATCAGGTATAGACGGGCAATTAGAGAATATTCGTAAGAAAGTTTATGACGTTCACGACGAAAAAATATTGGATTTGTACCAAGAAATCAAGCACGATTATTCGCCAAAAGACAAAGATAGAGAGGTACTTGACGCTTTTAGAAATGAATGTAGAAGTCGATACAATCTCTTTGAAGAGAAATTCCAAAAAGCAAGCAATGCCGTGAATGCCACCGATTATGAAGATTATGAAATTGCATATCAAAAAGTGCTTGCCGAATATGCTGCCATAAAAGATAAATTTCATTGCAAACAATGCGGAAGCCCTATTTCTATTGAGAAAATATTTTTTATCAACGTGCATTTGGCTTGTTCCGCCTGTCAAACTCAAAATACCTTTGAGCCGAGTACTCAAGCCAGAATGGTACAACATTTTGCACAAGATTTAGCCCACCAACGGGCGGTTGATTTATATGAAAAATACAAAATCGAATCCGAAAAAGAACGTTTGTTTTATTACGAAATGCACCCCCTGAAATTGAGTTTAAATTTTGAAAAAGATGCAAAAATAAAGTCCGAAACCGAAGTAAAAATTGCCGATTTGGAAGCTAAAAGACAAGAATCTATTCAAAATACCCCCATTTTTCACAAAGACTATTTGCATAAAAAATATGCCGAATGGAAAAAAATAACCCCCGATATGGAAGCCCATCTCGAAACCAGATTACAAAACGATTTATCAAATATTTAATTCATTAACCCCTAAAATTTTATTATTATGTTCAAAAAACTATTTAGCTCTATTACAGGCAACGAAGAAAAAGAAGTGCAAAACACTCAAAATCAAGAATTTGAAAACACCCAAAATGAATCTTATGAGGACGAAGATTATGAAGAATATGACCCAGAAACCCTCCACGGAACGCATTATGAGGTAGAAGATTTTGATGCAGAAGTAGAACGTTTATCCCAAGCTTGGATTGAACAAGAAGGCATTACCAGCCAATCTGAAATCAACAATGTGTATCATAACTATCGAAGAGACGTTTATATGGCTTGGAATGAATGTGACTCCGACCAATATATCCGTTTTGACAACCGAAATTCATTGGCACACCACGGCGTTGCACAAATGGGCAACAACATGCAAGAGGACGAAAACAACCCACTTTTAGCGCCTGTTCACGGCATTTCACTTAGAGATTATTCGGCTATTTGTGCCAAATTAGGATCGGGTGTAGCTGAAGAAGACATCTACAAAGCTTTCGGAATTGATGCCACAATTTGGGGCGAGTTAAATACGATTTGGCCAGCTCGTATGGCGGAAGATACCACTTTTAGCGTTTCGGTTTTGTTTGGACAATATTATGCTGAAGCCGACCAACATCCTAAACTTCAAGGAGTTAAAACCAATTTGTCTGAAGAAGGAGAGGCCAATTTGGAACGTTTGAAAAATGACATCTATTTTTATTACGAACTAACTGGTGCTCGCCAAGCCGCTTATGAATATGGCATGGACGGTGCACAATGGATTTTGGATAATTATGGCATTGGATTGGGCGATTTTCAAGGCGTAGCTATGAAATATATGGAACAACAAAACCAAAATTTCAACTCAAACGACATCCATCATTATCTAGATTATCAAAACCAAAAACAAGCCGAATATGCCAAAATTTTCGCAGCAGAACAAGGCGGAAATGTGGCCGATGACGTAGAGTTTTAATTGTTTTTGGGCGTTACCACAAGGGTCGGGCTGTCCGTTTCAATCTTTTTTTTATGGTTGTAGTTTTCAGTTGAATGATTTCGATAAAAACAAAAATCATTTTTTCAAAACAAATTCAAACAACCATAAAAAAAAGGATTTCCACTTCCATCCCTAACGCAGCTTACGGTAAAAGGATATATTTTGCCAAAAGAAAAAAACAACTTATCTTTAAACCATTTTCTATTTCAACTTTTATTTTTAGATACAAACCTAATAAACCTATATAAATGAACGACTTAGCATTTGATTTTAAAACCAATTCCACCCTTAACAAACAAAAAGGGGTGCATAATTTGGTTCTTGCTCACCAATCGGAGTTGCAAGAGGTGAACAATATTCCTTGTTTTTTCTGGGGAAATTTGGTGCAACCCTATTTAACTGCCAAATGCTGGAGCACGATTGCCAAAGTAGTACGATCGAGTTTTGGTCCCATACCTGCGAGTTTGCGTGACCCTATTGTTACGGCAGGCGAAAAACAAATTCGATTTGAAGGATTTTCATCATGCAATGGCGTGTATGTACGCTTAGACATGAAACCCGAAGCCATTGATGGGGAATTTATTGCGAGTGGCACTACAAATGTTGATTTCAATGAACCTATGCTTAATGCGTTGAATGCCATCCAAAAGTCGGAGAAAGTTACCCTTGCAGTGGGTCAAAACGACATGCAAGTCATCACGAGCAAAGCCAAAGTTACCGAACGAAAAGTTACGCTACCCATCCGATGGATTAAGGGTTTGACTAGTGTGCAATTGTATTTAGCAGACATGGAACAAAAATATGAATTGAACAAATTGCAAACCATTCAATTGTTCAATTCCTTGCCAAAAGGAAATGTAAAAGGCGATTTTTACATATCCAAACGAGCAGGAAAAATGATGTTTTCTACTTTGTTGAGTGCCGATTGTGTTCGTATAGGTGGGGTGCAACGTTTGCGCTTATTGGAAGGCGTTTTGCCGCTATTGGATAAAGTATTCATCTATGAATCATCGGATAAAGAGACCTGTGCTTTGGTGTGTGAGTTTGGGAGTATGCAATTACTAATGGCGTTTTCACCGGATAATTATAGAGGGTTTTCAGGAGAAGGAAAGGCATTGGAACAGATGACCGAAAACTTGCCTTTGGAATGGGTGTATGGTTTAAATTCCTTGTTGAAAGCCAACGAAACCTTCAACCCTACTTTGTTATCCATTGAAAATGATATTGATTTCGGGACAATGGACAATCTTAGCGCTAGTTTGTCATCAATGGGGCTTTTGGGTTTTGATGTACTAGATAATTCTCATTTTTACAGGCGATTGCCATTCAAAACAGAACGCATCTTGAGCTTGAATCCACGTTTAAAAAATGCTAAAAAACTTATTGAAAATAATGATATTCAATTTATTACAAAAAACAGCTTTTTAATTGAAGCTTTTGTGAAAGGGACAGGTGTGCAACACAAAGTGGTAATTCAAAATGGAGAAGCAAGATGCACCTGTGATTGGTTTTCTTCTTATCAAGGAAAAAGAGGGATTTGCAAACACATTTTAGCAGTTAATCTTATGGACAAGGGAACTATAAATTAAAAAATAAGGTACAACTATAGCAAGATTGCATTAGGGATTGCAGCGGCATCCTCTTTTTTTTAGGGTTTAAAGTGGTTCAATTCGCTTTTGGTTTTAGTAACTAAATACTTGAACTGAAACACACAACCCTAAAAAAAGAGATATAGCGGAAAGCCCGACCTGAAAGGGAATGCCCAAATATAAAACACACCCATTATGAAAAAACATTTAAAATATATTGACGGAACATCGGATAAATTTTGGCAAATTGAAGCACAAGGGATTCAATTTACGGTAACTTATGGCAAAAATGGCACTTCTGGCACTTCGCAAACCAAAAGTTTTTCCACCGAAGCCGAATGCTTGAAAATGGCAGAGAAATTAGTCGCTGAAAAAGTGAAAAAAGGCTATTCCGAATCGGGAGAAGTTATTGTGGACAGTAGTAGTAAAGCAGGAAAAGCCAAAACGGCACTTCAAGAAATCACAGCGGAATATGACCAGCTCATCAAAGATAAAAGAATTGAAGCGTTGTTGCCTTTTTTGCAAGAAAAAGTAAAAGGAAATGTAGCCGAGTTTAAAAAACATTTAAAAAAATGTAAAAAATATTGGTGTGATTATGCCGATTTGACCAATGAACCGCAATTTAGAAAGGGCAATCAATATAATTGGGGGCGACGAGGCGATGAAATCCAATCCAAAATCATCAATTTGACAGCAATGGCAGTAGTGGACAAAACCGAAATCAATGCTTTTGATGGGATTGTTTCGTATTTGGAAGCCATGACAACCGATGTTATAATTAAAGAGCTAATTTTTTGGGCTAAACCCAACTGGATTGCCGAGTATGTGTTGAATTTGGTAAAAAGAAACGAATGGGCTTCCATTTCCTATTACACCTTGCGCTATTTGGAACAAGAAAAATTAATAGCATTTCATGCGGAATTGTATGCGATTAGTTTGGCACAATACAACGAATATCAAGTTAAGGATTCAGCACAAAATTTCATCAAAAAATTGGCACAAGATGCGCTTGCATTGGAACGCGATGTGCCTTTGTTGTTTGAATATGAGACCGCAATAAACAATGTCTATTTCCGAACCAATAATGACCAACCCTATAATCAATACAAGCTGTGGCACGTTGCTTTATTGCAATTTGTGAATGACGGCAACTTGAAAAGAGCAACCGTTATTGAAAATGGTTTGTTGATACAGACCAAAGAATGGAATAATGGAATCAAATCCTTCTTTAAAAAAATAGTTGAAGAAATTAAACCTACGACAGAAGAATTGATTGCTAACCAAAATGTTATCTTTACTTTTTTGCAAAATGCCTATTCTCCCATAATTACGTTTGGAGTGGATTTATGCAAACTAATATTTGAAGAAAAAAAGTTCAAAACTAACGATTTTTTGGAATGGTTGGAACCTTTGTTTTATAGAGAAGACGCCAAAGGAAGCATCAAAAAACTATTGCCAATCTTGGAGAAGATTGCAAAAACCAATACCAAAACCAGCACAAAAATTGCCTATCTAGTGAGCAACGTTTTTGTGATTCCCGATTTGACTTTGCAAGAAAGAGCGGTAAAAACCCTACTGAAAACTGCCAATAAAAAAGATAAAACGATAAAAGAAAAACTATTGGAATATGTGGGTCAAATGCAAGGTTCCGTAAAATTGCAATTGGGCGAATTTTTAGGCAATGAAACGGATGAAAATGCCGTTTTTGAAGTTGATAATTACGAATACAAACCTTTAAAAGTAAACAAATTAGTAACTGAAGTGCATTTACCAAAAGATTGGAACGAAATTTTGTTTCAATTTGGAAAATTCATCAATAATGAGGGCATTTTGGATACTGAAATTTTGTTGCATTCGTTTGTGTTGCAGCGGCATTTGTTTCCAGCGGATTATCAAAAACAATTAGAGCCTTATGAAAAACAACTGCATAAAACCTATTTTAGTTGTGTAGCAAAAGATTTTGTAAAAGGCTATTTGTTACAAAAAATAATGCATTTGGATAAAAAAGCCGATACTAAATTTAAAAGTTATAATACGGTGAAAACGATGTATTTCTATATATCCATTTTAGAATGCATCGATGAAAAAATCCAAACGAAACGTGCGTTGCCCTTATTGAGTTTTCCAACCCACGAACCCCATTGGGTAGCACCAAAAACGCTTTTGGAACGCCTAATTGCTTATCAAAACGCAAATGAAACTATCGATTTTAATGATTTATCCTTGGCAATTTGTAGAATGCCTTTGGAACAGGTTGAAGATGCGATACCGCTACTTTCCCAATTGGAAACCGAGATGAAAAATTTGTTTGAATTTTGTTTTGGGATGCACAAAGAGATAAAAATTCCGAAAGAAGGCATTTTGAATACTTTATTTCAAAAAGCGGGAGGCGAAACATTGCAATCAAAATATACTGCACTTTGGGCAGTGGCGGCACAAACATTTTATCCGCATGAAGCCTTTGAAGCCTTTGAGAAAACGACTATTGCAGGAGTTGCATTTGCGGGGAAACCCTTTCAAAATCCGATCAATTTTGTTGAAAAACACAATGAATGGGTGGATTATCGCACCAAAGAAAAAATGCGTCATTCTTGGATGGAATTGGCTGTGGAACTGCCAGGTTATAAAAAAATTCCAAATCATTTGTTATATAGTTTGGATTGCTATTATGTTGGGAAAAACAGTTGGTATCACCATTTGTATGGGGGCGATTCGGTTTACTATTGGAACGATTTGATGCCACAAAACAAAGAGCCACTAGCACTGAAGTTATTGCTTGCTGGCTGTGTGAATACCAGTTCTGGTTCCGATATACTTACTGCCTTTTTGCATTTGGCAAACCGAACCGATTTTGTGTTTTCAAATTATTGTAGTACTGTTTTTGCCTGTTGTTTTTTTATGGATAAAAAAGACGTTCGGCTTTTGGCATCGGAAGTGATGTATCAAAAAATTGAAAATCAAACCCTTCCAATGGAACAGTTGCGTTTGGTATTTGCCTATTTAATTTCAAATAATTATGGGGTGTTTGGACGGTTTTCCGATGCGGTTTTGAGCATTAAAGACAGTTCGCCTTTGCACAATCAGGCGTTGTTTTTACTAATGGATGCCGTGCTTGGAGCATTTGGAACTTTAGAAAAATTGCCAACCAATTTTAAAAAATTCATCGAGAATTATTATGATTTGGCAACAAAATTAAACCAAAAACCTTCCGAAAAAACGTTGCTTTTCTTGAAAACATTAGAAAATAACGCCAGTTTGAAGAAGCTAATCAAGTTACTAACAAATTAAATTCAAATAATTTAAACCATGTCGCAAGCCGCAGGACTAGTTTCCAAAATAAAAATAAGTGAAAATGCGTATAAAAAGTTCATAAAACAAGAAGCAGCCACTTTTGCTGAAGAATTATTTATTTCTTTTTGGCATAAAAGTGCCACGATTTATAAATTGAACTATAATAAAAAGCTAGCCACGCTTTATGTTTATGCCTATTATCACTATGGCTCAAGCGAAACCTTGCAAGAAAGCCTTTTTTATAAAGCAATTACCAAAATTATACCCTTTTTGGATGCGGATAGCGAGGGATATTGCCTCACTACATTAGATTGTTTGAGTTTTTCAAATTTTGATGTGCAACTACAAATAGAAAAAGGCATTTGGAAAGAACAACCTTTCTCAACGGCAGAGCGACAAGCCATTTATAAAGAAACACAAAAGCAATTTTTCAATAAAATTGAAAATGTTTCGGATTATACTGCTTTTTTTAATGCCAATAGGACGTTTTTAGATGCCACAGTGCTCAAACAATTTGAAATTTTGAGAGAAGAAGCAAGAATTAAAACCATAAAAGAAGGCTTGCACCTGGCAACTGCTTTGCAACCTTTAGAATTGTTTAAAGGTTATTTCTATAATGGAACAAAATTTTACCATTGCAATGGAAGGGATGCTATTACTTATTTTGAAAATTGCAACCTGCAAGATTTAGTGGAAACCAGTTATGGTTTAACTGATGGAAATTCTATTATTATTGGGAACAAACAATTAATTGCCGACCCTAAATCCTTCAAAAAGCTGCATAAATTTTACACAACCTTCTATGTAACCGCAACAAATGTGTATGATGAACAGCTAAATGAGATGGAAGGTGCCGATGCCAAGACTTTTAAATTAGCAACTTACAAAAGAGAAATTTCAAATGTGTATTATGGCGAAGATGCGAACCACATTTATTTTCTAGGAAAGACAATTTCTAAAGAAGCATTGGGAACTTTTTCGTTTTCCAACTCTCTTTTTTACGATGAAATCTTATTAATAGGAACAAAGAAAATCTATTTGGGAGCAACGCTATTAGATGAAATTGATGCTCCCACTTATGAAAAATTAAGATTAGAAAACACCGCTATTTATGACATTGGGAAAAATACTGTTGCCGAATCAACCACTTATGCAGGTAGTATGAAAGCATTTATTTCGTATGGAAAAGACAAAAATGGGGAATTTTTCCTCTTCAAACCTTATGTTAATGCGGCAGAATGGTGTTTTGTTGCCACTTCTTTTGGATTTAAGAACAATGAAGTTGTAGTGTTGCGAAAAAATGAAGCTGAATTTTTGGAATTTTATGAAAAATATAAAAAAGAAGTCGCAGCGAATGCACTCCCTTTTTTGAATAGCATTTTACCTGAAAATAATTTGGATAGTGCGGCCTATTTTACTCAATTTCAAGCCTTTTTTGAATCCAAGCATTTTGATAAATTGGTTGAAGAAAATAAATATGTGCCTGATTTTTTGACAAAATTCAATAATTATTTGCACCATTGTTGGCAATTGTATATCCATTCCAATAAAAAAGAACTTCATTATTTAGAAACGGGTTTGAGGGCTTATAAAAAATTAGCGCATCATTATATAGCAGAACTCAATCCATATATTTTTCATCATTTGACGTGTTTTTCGGTGGTTTTGAAGCAACATGATTATGCCGTTTCTTATTTTTTGAAGGCTTTTTATTATGGCTACTCGCAATTTCATTTAATGTTAAAAGATGCTGATTTGCAAGCTTTATTCCATGATCCTAAAATTGTGGATATCAAAAATTGGTTTGAAGAAAATGAAATTGCTCCTTACAAGGAAACTAACGATTGGCGTTGGTATCCCAATTTATATGGCTATCCACAAATCAGTGCCTTGGTTTTTGATTTGTTAGAACAATTGCCAGATACTATAAAGCAAGGAGCAAAGCACAATTATCATCAAATTGATTATGTAAGTTATATTATGAATACCTATTTGTTCTTTGAATATAATGATGGAACTGAAGAAGGTGCTTTTTTGGATGAAATGCTCATAAAATTTGCACCTTATTTTAATAAGTATTTACAAAACACGATGGATTTGAGTTGGCAAGAACATTGTGCCTATTTTTTCTATCAAGACTATGCCATCACGAATGCAAAAACCCATTTGGTTCGGTTGGAATATTTGTTTTTCAAAGCCCACAATGAATATGGTTTTAATGAAATGAATGAAGAAAATCTTAGCGATTTAGTGAATCGGATACAGTTAAAATATCAAGAAGCAAGTGAGGCGGACAAAGGATATATTGACCAATCAAAAGTAATGGAGTTGCTTTCTAATACGGATTTTGTTCAAAAAAACAACTAAAACCAAACCTTTATAATAAATTACTAATATACAATGGAAAATTTATCAAAAAAATACATCGAGGGCTTAAAAAAAGCCTATTATGAAAGAGAAGGGCAAGAGATTTGGGATCATTTGGAGTCCATCAAACACGGAATTCATAAAGAAGATGAAGAACGATTGAAGCAGGCTTTTCCACAAATTCCAGATAGTTTGATAGAATTGTTACAATTTGTTGATGGTACGTATTGGAGCGAATTTCAAAATGAGAAAATTGCCTTCTT
This sequence comes from Flavobacterium branchiophilum NBRC 15030 = ATCC 35035, assembly GCF_002217205.1. GTDB lineage: Bacteria > Bacteroidota > Bacteroidia > Flavobacteriales > Flavobacteriaceae > Flavobacterium > Flavobacterium branchiophilum. Next base: position 44,427 of record NZ_MUGT01000047.1, read on the forward strand.
TTTTTTAGGTTCGGATATGTTTGAATATCCGTATTATTTAATGAGTGTGCAACAAATTTTGGAAAGCAATTCATCTAGTTATTTAGCAGATTATATCGACAGAGTTTATGATGAAGTGGAGGTAGATAATGGCATTATTTCGGATTCCAAAGCACTCAATTGGCTTCATTTTTCGGATTGTATGAACAATGGAGGTACATCTCAATTGTATATAGATTTTTCTCCTTCTGCAAATGGAAAAGTGGGACAAATTGTTCGCTACACCCACGATCCCGATGAATTGGTCGTTATTGCGGATAGTTTTGATGCTTATTTGCAACTGCTTATTGAGGCTGATTTTCAGTTTATTGTGGATTATATGATGGAGTAATTATAAAAAACAACTATTCGAAAATTTAAACCATTAAGAAATTAAGGTAATTAAGACTTAATGAAACTTAATATCTTAATGGTTCAAAAACAAAATTTAATAAATTTAAATTGGATCCCCACGTAAAAGGTGGTTGAGCCAAAAATGGAATAAATAGGAATACAATTCGAATAGATACACTTAAAAATCAGGTTGTTTTTTGATTCATTTTAAAAAATAAAACAAAATTATGCTAGAAGAAAAATATCTTAAAACATACCAAAACAAAATGGGGCCAATCCTTTATAAAGCATTTAAAAATGTAACGCTGGACGACGGTATTGGTTTTTTGGAAGCCAATGCAATGGACGATTATTTTTCTCCAGAAAGTCAAGAATATCAGGAAGAAAGAGCCAAAGATGAAAGAACAGATTGGCGAAAAGTAGCAGCAATGATTAGTGCCTTGGATGAAAATTATAATAGTGTTGCCTATTGTTTTATGGATGTAAAGGGATTACGATTCTTCTTGCCCGTTTTGCTCTCTTTGGGGCATTTTGGAGCAATAGAAATCTGGATGGAATATATTGTAGAAGAACCGAAAACTACAACAAATGAAAAGTATAAAGAAATGTGGAATGGGCTTTCTTTTGAGCAAAAAATTTGCTTTTTAGAATGTATGGAACAAAATTTTCTATTAGAAGCTGATTTTATTTTTGAATATAAAAATTCGATTTGTGCTAGTTGTGGTAAATTTAGAAATAAAAATTTTACCAAAGAAGATGCAAAACAATATGTATATGATGGAAATGCTGAATTTTATCAATTAGTATTAAAATTAAAAGAAATAACCATAAAAAATGAAAAAGCAGGAAGCAAAGCATTCTCGTTTTTTTATTCTTTATTGGAAAAAATTATAAAGTAGAAAAAACTAAACATGAACATCACAGGAATATATAACATTGACAACCAAGTCATTCTGAAACGATTTTACAAAAAAGGATTTCATGAATTGGGTTCACATCTTTTTTATTTACCCGAAATGCCTTCTGACGATGAAGTGGAAAAATTAAAAAATGAAATTTTTCTAAAAGAGGATCAATTAGATATTTCAGGAGTTGGGTTGGAGGTGATTCATCAGTATTTTGTGGAGGACAATTTGAATTCGTATTGTGCTTGGGTAAAAAACAAAAATTATCTTTATTACATTTCAATTTCATACAAGACTAAAAGCTTTGGTGAAGTGGTCATAAAAAAAACAAGTTTGAAACCCAAATTTTTCGATGAAATTGAAGTGATTGACAAAGATTTCATTAAAACAAAAAGCGAAGTATTTTATCTCGGAAAAAAAATAGTTGGTGCTGATGGAGTAAGTTTTAAGAATACAATTAGTGAATTTTTTTATGAAGATAAAAACCGAATCTATTCTTTTTTGAATTTCAGAATCCATATTCTTGAAAAACAACAGGACACAAACTATTTCTTCATTCCTTACTGCGATTGCTTTGCAAGTGAACAGGCTATTTATAGACTAGATAACTGGACAGATAAAATGGAGCAGGTATCAGGGGATTTTACGGGAACTCTATTTTACAATAATTTAGAAATCATCTTTTCCATTTTATATCCCGAACTTTCAGAAAGGGAATGTATTGATTTGCGTGAAAAAGTGGGCTATATGAAAAATTATGAGACCATTTTTCAAACTATTTTCCCTGATGTAAAAGCAGTGTGGAATAAACAATAAAACCAATAAATATGTCACACACCCTTTCTTGTATTATTTGCCAAAAAACATTAAATAAAAGTACTATTGAACAAGTACTCAATTGCCAATTGCGCAGTATTGAAAACGCATTTGCTAGCTGGGTTGCAGAAACAGGAACGCTACTGCATATTAAGACGAGAAAAGGCACGTTCCTTATCAAACCTTTTGAACACACTCTGGTGAAAAATCCAATAAAGGATGAAATTATTGAATTTTCTTGCTGTGAGGCATCAGACGAATTTTATTTATATCAATACAAAAATTATAAAACGGTATTAGAATATGAATCATTTCAAGGAGAAGAAAATATACGAGGAAGTATTTTTTGGGATGATTATATCCTAGATGCTATCTGGGATTTGTTGGACACTTTTTGTGGAGAGGACTTGTCTGACTCTATTGATGAATGGGAATTTGAGGCTTATGAAATACTTGACGAAAAAGAAGGAGTCAGAAAAAATGATGTTTCGGAGGAAGTACTTTCTCAAACAGACGAAAATTGCAGTCCCGAGGAATTTATAGAAGCCATGAAAATTACCATCAAGCTTTTTCGAGAAAATAAGCTTCCAGATGCTTTTATCAAACAGAAACTAGAAGAAATGATACGCAATTATTACGGCTGTTTAGACAACGAAGCCATCAATATAATGCAAATGATACTAAACAATTCAGAATTAAAATCTTAAATCTTAAAAATATGACCCAATTAAACGAACTTCTTGAACAAGGTAAATTTGCGGAAGCGGTTGCTTTTTGCGAAAACGAATTGACTACCAATCCATCATCTGATAACCAATATAATTTGGCATTGTCTAATTATAATCTTGGCTTTCAACAGCAAGGGGAAGAACGAAAGAAGGCCCTTGAAGCTTCAAAATCTATTTTTGAAAACCTAATTCCTACGTATCAAAAGGAAGAAAATACCATTGCTAATAAACATAAAAATGTTTTTGATGTGTGTATGTATTTGGTTGAAATTCATTTTGATTTGGAGCAAAAACCAGAAGCTTTGGATTATATTCAACTGGCTTTTGATAGTTATCCTTACAATCACAATGCCAATTATCGTTTGGCTAGTATTGCTATCGAATTGGGGAATCTCACTCTTGGTGGTAAAATTGCTTCTCAATATTTTAGTTTCTGTTCCCTTGAGGGGGACTTGGATCAGGGCGAATTAATGGAAACAATGTACCAATTGTATGAAAATAAACAACATACCGAAGAGCTACTTTATGCTTTGTCTTTGACGTTTAACAACAGTCAATTCAGTCGTGTGCATTCCCATCAAGAAAAAGTGGATGAAATGATTGTTTTTTTGGCAAAATATCCACAGAGTATTTTGTTGCAAGGTGCAATAGGAAATTTGTTTTTTTATGAAGGAGATTATGCTACTGCTATGACTTATTTTGAGAAAACACTCGGACATCCAAAAGCTGTAACCAACTGGTATGCCCGTTATATTGTGGCACATATTATGCAAGTTGGCACAGCACCAAATAATTTACCAGCAATAACTCAAACCGATGCCGTAGATGTGTATAGTGGTGCTTCTACTTTACTTAATAATGCGGGAAATTTTGAAAATACGCCTGTTTATGACGCTATTATTGATTACAGAGAACAAATGCTTTCTCAAAGTTACCAGCTTTTTGAAGATTATTTCACCCAAGGAAAAGGAAGTTCTTTTTGTTTAAACGAACATTGGTTTTCAATGTGTTGCAATGATTACGGTATTGTTTTAAGAGAAAAAGAGGAAACACAACTAGCATTGAATATTCATAAAATTGGCTTCCATTATTCGGTTTTTCCAGCGCAATTAATGAGTTCACTCCGCTGTGCCAATGACTTAAAAAATGCCGATGAAATTTCTGAAATTTACCAATGGTACGATGAAAATTATGGTATTTCAACAGACTCTATTGGAGTGCTTTTTTACTTTGAAGCCAAGGTTTATCTCATTGACGCTCTGAAATATAGCGAAAGTGATTTAGCTTTTAGAAAACAAGTCATAGAAGATTTTTTAGGAGAAATAGAAGCCAACCAATATACTTTTTATGAAGCACATAGCACTACGAATAAACAGTTTTTTGATGAATCTATTGACGATTTGAAAGCACAATTAGTTGCCATAGATGCCAATATGCAGGTGTCGCCAGAGGACAGTTTTGCGATGCAAGAAGCCCTGAAAATAGCCGAACAAAGTCCGAATAATTATTCCAATTGGTATGTGCTTTTTCAGATGCAACACAAAATCGGGAACTATCACGAATGCATTCATTCGGCAAATGAGTACGAACGCAGTGCTTATGAAATGAGTGTGAATGTATGGGAAAATGAAAAATTCACCTTGAAATATCGCAAAGGATCTGCCTTGGTTCGCACAGGAAAAGCGGCTGAGGGAATACCATTATTGAAAGATGCAGAGCAAATAGATGCCAATGACTATTGGGTAAAACACGATTTGGCATTAGGCTATTTTGATCTCGACCAAACTGAGAACGGTCTGAAATATATGGATTTTTGTATCCAATATTACAAAAAAGAAAATCTACATTGGGACGATGAAATTGATGTATTAAGCCGAAAAGCCATAGCCCTAATGAATGAAAAAGGCAATAAAAAATGGATAGTGAAATTAGCAAACTTTATTTTAGAAAATGTTCCAAATGATATAGAAATCAAGGAATTAAAAAAGAAAAATACTAATTTGTTTGGGTTTTAATAATTAAAAAAGATGCAATGAATTTTGAAAAAATAGATTTTATAATTCGAATGACCAGTGTTGGCATCATTTGCCTTTTTGGTTCAATAGCTTTTATTTTCTGGCTTATTGGGTTAGAACATAATTTGGTTTGGAATCCAAAGTCATGCAGTTATTGGGCTTTGGGGTTGGGTATAATATTGATTTCATTAGGAATTGGTTTACTTGCATTGTATCCCACAAAAACAGAAACCTTTTTTCCTTATTTTTATACAAAAATTCTTATTCGGATTCCTGTTTATGGTATTGCAGGAGCAGGGATATTTCTCTTTTTTAGAAAATTAGTTCATTTGAAATAAAACAATAATTTTAATTTTGTGTAAGCTAAAACTATAAAAATCATGTGTACAAAAAAACAAATAACTCAATTATCGTATCAAATAGTAGGATATGCAATCAAAGTTCACCAAGAATTAGGGCCAGGGCTTTTAGAAAGTGTGTATGAAAAATGTTTGAAATACGAATTAGAAAAAAATGGATATGAAGTAAAACAACAACTTTCTGTAGCTATTCAATATGATGAATTAGAAATTGAGGCTGATTTGAAAGTAGATTTGTTAGTTAATGATTTGGTTATAATTGAATTAAAAGCAGTTGAAAATATGAATCCTGTTTACGAAGCCCAACTTTTAACCTATATGAAATTATTGCAAGTGCCACAAGGTTTATTGATTATTTTTTTTACAAACAATATCACAAAGACAACGAAACCATTTGTAAATGAATATTTTAGCGAATTACCCGATTATTAAAAACTTTAAAAAATGAAAAATAACTTTGACTTAATGAACCTTAATACCTTACTATTTAAATTGAATTTTCACCATTAAGAAATTAAGGGATTAAGAAAATTAAGCGTTACTGACTTAATGAACCTTAATGCCTTAATGTTTGAAAAGGATAAACCATTAAGAAATTAAGGAATTTAGAACTTTAAGAAACTTAATGAATCTTAATGCCTTAATGTTTAAAAAAAAATTACCATTAAGGAATTAAGAAAATTAAGTGTTACTAACTTAATGAACCTTAATGTCTTAATGTTTAAAAAGGAAACCATTAAGAAATTATGAGATTAAAAATGTTAAGCAACTTAATGAACCTTAATGCCTTAATGTTTAAAAATAAAAAAATGTTTAAAGAAAAATAAATGTTCAAATTATAATAAAATATGCAAAACCTATCCCAACTCTTCACCAATTGGATTGATTTAATCCATAAAATCGTTCCAGAACACAATCCGTATTTCAACTTGACTTCTGGTATTTCGGAAATGGAAATTGAAGCACATAAAACCCTTGAAAATGGACTTGAAATTCCTGTTGAATTAATCCATTTATACAAAATTTATAATGTTAAATACCATCCTGTTACGGCTGCTTTTCAATTTTTTATCAATGATTTTGAATATGATTTAATTCCATTTGAAAACATTAAAACAGAATGGGAAGGCATTCAGAATTTGTATTTTGGAGACAGCCTCGAGGAGGGTAATTTAGAAAATTTTGACCCAAAAGTCAATGCCGACGACTATGCCAATCCACGTTGGATTCCTTTTGCAGATGGGAAAAATGGTGATTACCTTCTTTTTGATACCGACCCAAGTGAATTAGGCACTTACGGGCAAATTATCGAACTCCAAAATGAATCTTGGGAACGCAATGTAGTAGCCAACTCACTTGAAGAATTGTTTCAAAATCAAATCGATATACTGCAATCGGGCAATCCTAATTTGTTTGAATTTATCTTAAAAAATGAAACCACAACAAATATCCAATTTCCTCCTGCTTCCGAACTCAAAAACCTGCTAAAAACTGTTCCATTTGACGAAGTAAAGCATCTTGTACCTGAGGATTCTTGGTTATACAAAGAATGTTCAAAAGCTACTGAAAACGAGATGATGGTTCATTTTTTTGAGGGCGATTTAGAAATAGACTATATCGATTTGGCACAACCGCTTATCGAATATGAACGTCGAAATGAAGATTATGAAACCTACTTGAGAGAACAAACGGGAATGTTTCTATTAATAACGGGCGATTTAAAAGCCAAAAATCTCTTTTCGAGCAATGATGATGGCGCTTTTGGTTTGGTCGTTTTGGGAGATGTCGAAGTACAAAATATGGTCATTGGCGGAAGCGAAATTCATATTTTGCAAGACCTCAAGGTGTCCGATTTACTTTGGGGAAATTACAATCATGGCAGTTTATACGTTGATTTAGAAATTTCTGCTAGGGTCATTATTTTCAGTGAAGAATACCATTTTGATGAAGAGCAATCGTCATACACTTCGGAATTTTATTTCAACGAAGACAGTGAAGATTATGAAGACGACACCGAATATTATATCGAAGTTGCCGAAAGTTTGTTTGAACCCGAACATTTATATTATTCCATCACAACTATAACCGATGAAGACATGGAAGAAATTGTGTTTTGGGGCAATATCGTAAATCGAGATTCCATTATTGAAAGCTTGAAACAAGATAAAAATGTACTGAAAACGGTTTTTGATGGACATAAATCTCATGCTGAAAAAACGCCTTTAGATATGCTCAAAGCTACTTTGAAAGAAATGGTTCCCATTTGCATCAAGAATAGTGAAATGAAAACCAGTCTATATCAAAGGATTCAAAACTTTGAAATCGAAGAAGCTATTTTGGATAATCCGCAGGAAGTTTTGGATGCTATTTGTGAGTATTTAGATGATGAATGTTCCAATCTTTTCCTCGTAATAGACCACAAATTGTCTGTTGATGATGTTTCATATAACATTGAAAAAGCTTTAAAAGAGAACTTTGGCCTTCATGGTTTTACACTGCCAAAAGAGTCCGATTACAAAGGTATTCCTTATTTATTGAAGGATATTTGGGCTGATTTTGAATTGGCTTTAAAAGGGATTGATTCCCGCCTACAATTGACTTTTTTAGAAACCAATACCGATTCGTATTTTATAGTTTTGCATCATGAATTAGATAAATGGTCGGTGGTAAGCATCCTGAAAACCCTTGGATTTGATAGTTATTTTCACGATTCGGACTTTTTGGAAGCGCACAACCATAAAAATATTCCGATTCTATTTGAAAACAAAGAACTTACTCTTGAAAATTACAATCGCTTTTTTGAAAATTATCAGGAAGAATATCATAATGAAGTGGCTATCATTTTACCACTTTCAAGAGCCAATGTGTTTGTAAACAAGCCGCATCAAAGAGCATCGGATGGTGCCGATGTACCACAAAGTATCTTTTTTTTATTGGATAATGGGTCAGAAATTTATATTTGGATTTCACCAAAAAAATTGTTGCAAAAACTCTTTTCAAAAACAGATCATTTTGATATTTTATACAAAAATACAGATGAAAATATCTATGAATTTAAACCGATTCAAGAGGTGCCAAATGCTTTAGAATGTTTTACACCAATTTGGTTTGAATTTTTAATTCAAGTGGAAAGAAGTCATTATTATTTCACTCAATTACAGCAAATTGCAACTCCTGAACGCATTAGAAATATCCTAAATTTGGAAGTGGTTCAGGACAAATACAACGATTACGAAGATGCCGACAAAATGCCTTGGCTGAGCGATTACAATTTGGCTTTCAATTGGTCGGAATCGGATTATGTAACCTTCAGGATTTCTGAAGAAATAGAAAGCACCACTGATTTTGATGCCAAACATTTTTACTTTGATACCTTTGCGAATGATGTTTCTCGCTTTCGGTATTGGTCAAGCCAAAACCAAGCAACCGATGATTTTTATACGAATGACAACAAAGCCATTCAATTTTTGGATTATGATTTAATAAAAAAAGCGACCAAAAATTTTATAGAGTGCGAGCAATTAATTCAAAAAGATAATGAAAAATATCTACTCAAAAATATAGAAGGAAAATACCATAGCTACTATCAAGAAAAGCCTTTTTCAGATGAAAAACAAGCCCAATTGACTTATGAAAACGTTCAAATTGTAGATGATTTTTGTCAACTTCAAAACCGAAAAAATACATACGATTTTTTCACAATAATTAGGAAATATCATTGGATTTCCGTTAAATCCAAAAAAGCAGATAACAATAATGCTATTCGATTGGCTATTTTGGACGAACCTTTTGGAAACGATACCAATGAAGAAAACTATGCTGCGTTGAAATATGCTATCGAAATTGACGAAACCAATTATGTAACCTTATGGCATAATTCCAAACAGGATTTTGATCCTAATAAAACCTTATCTTTTTTGCTTTTCAAACTGATAAATTTTGTACAAAAAGAGAAAAAAAGATTGGAAAAAGAAGCCAAAAAACAACAAAAATCTTTAGAAAAAGAAAAGCAACGAAAAGCCAATCAAATTGCTAATTATGTGGTTCAAAAACCTGTTGAAACCGTTACCATTCAAGGGCAAGTTTTACAGGTGATTGACCGTAAAGAAGCCGAAGTTTATCTGAATCAATGCACTGATTTTGAAGGAAATGAATTGTATGATGCTTTTTACATGTTTTCTACTGATGGCGATGCGGAAAGCATGAAAAATGGATTCTTCCTATTGGCTGATAACGAGATGGAACTCGAAAGTTTGTATCTCGACACCGTAATCGATCCAATTGATATGGATGAATTATATATTTTGGGCTATATTTTCAAAGAGAAACTAACCATCAAAAAACACCTAAGTGCCTATGATCTAGACTTTTCGCCACCGATTATTTGCCTTGCCGATGCTGATATTTTCAGTATGTATCTAAGTGGAAATACCCATTATTTCGATAAAAATTTAGATGCTGAATTCCTGCATGGGCATTACAATCACGGCGATTTGTATGTAAAAGGCACCGCCAGCATCAATCTGATTTATGCAGATGATTTCCGAATGAATTTCTTTAAAATAGTCTGTTGGGCACTGGTTTGTGATCAATATGATGTAACGTCTTCAGACACGATTATTAACGAAAAAAATGAAACTATAGAAGTAAGAAATCGCTACTTGGCGACCCATAATTTAGAAGATGTGCTTCTCGACCGCTTTTTATTTGAAGATGAATATGGTTTCAAAATAAAGGATCATGGCTACCTTCGAGAAAATCAATATGGCGAAGACGAAGAAACTTTTGTAGAGTTTATTGAGAAAGGCGGAAGCCCCATGGATTATGACAAACTCAATGCGGTAAACGATGAACTTGTGGATAATTTTGAGTCCCGAATCCAATCCATTTTGGACCAAACCGAAATAAAAAACTTAAATGTAAATGATATATTGTACAAAGGTTTAGAAGGAGAAGATTATTATTACTTCAAAGCAGATAATTATTTCCAAATAGGCAAATGGTTTCTGAATCAGCACATTGCAGTTTACATTTCACATTATTATGAAGAAGAAACCTTGCTCAATGTCAATTATTATCAAGACGACAACAGCACTTTGAAATATTCCTTTGAAACCAAATTAGAAGACGATTACATCACGACATTGGTTGCCAAACGCATTTTTCGGGAGGCTGAGAAGTGGGTTTTGTAATTAATAAAAATAAATGTAAATTTGAAAAAAAAATATGCGATTAAAATTATCTAAAAACAAGGCAGAAGAAGTATTAATTAATCTTTTAATGGAGGGTTATTCAATAAGACAAAAAGTAGATACAAATTATTCAATAAATTTTAAAAATAGGGAATTTGAAAACAACAGAATTTCTATAAATAACGAAATTAATACATGGAATAAAAAAGTATATAAAGATTTACAAAATATATTTCCAACTCTTTTACAATGCTATTACTTTAACAGTCCTCCGGAAGAGGGTTCAGTAATTGGAAAATTAAATGGAGATGCAGGATGGGATAATATGGTTAGCTTTATGTTAAAAAAAATCAACGCCTTGCACCGATTTTTAGAAATTGATATTAAACAATATACTGATTTACCAATTGGTAAAAGATTATATATAGAAGACATTGATAGCTTTAAAAATGTAAGAGATATAAATCCTAGTTTGGTAGATTGTGTATTGGAAAATGGTTATTTTGACAAGAGTGAAGACGAAGTTCAAATGGTATTTGAACAAATTATTAATGAATCTTTTCATAAAAAAGATTGGGGTGGTGAGGAAAATGATTTATATACATCAAATATATTAATAAATGGCAGAAGAACTAGCTCTGCATTTTTGCTAAAAGGGAATGGATTACGAAATAAAACTATGGAAATAAAAAATTGTGGAAAAAATGGAGATCAAATAATTAGACTATTACAAGCTCCTGCAGAACTCTTTATTATACAATTCGTGGGTAATATTAGTGAAAATGTAATTAAAGATATTGAAGGAAAAATAAACGAAAAGAATCTAAAAGGACAAAATGCCTATTATTGCATAATTAATGGTCAAGATACTGCACGAATATTTAAAGCATATAATAAATTATAATTTTTCTTTGAAACCAAATTAGAAGACGATTACATCACGACTTTGATTGCCAAACGCATTTTTCGGGAGGCGGAGAAGTTGGTTTTGTAATTACTTTTGAATGATTTTTTTCTTTTTAATATAAATTTTTCAACTGAAAACGGGTTTTCTAGCCCCGATTGAAGTGTAAAGCCCGGAACAAAAAAAGGGAGTGGTTCTTGGCAAAAAAAAGCGACCAAAGAAGCTCTTTTTTTGCCTTAGAACCACCCCTTTTTTTGTGAGGACTTGAAACGAAAAGCGGGAATAGCTTCAAATAAAAATACTTTGATACTGTACTACAAAAGTGTGTAAATTTTTTTATATCAATTTATGATATTGAGGCATAAAACTTACTGGACGCTTTTAGTACCATCTTTTTTTATTCTGTTTAGAGCCAGCAGATTTTCTTGATTTGTGAGCACCGCCGCTTCGATTGCTGTTTTTTGGTGCAGTTTCGGGCACACTTTTTGGGCTACCACTATGCCAAGGGTAAGGATGATCGGTTACGATGGCAACATCAACTTTGATTAATTTTTGGATGTCTTTCCAGTATGGTTCTTCATCTTTGCTGCAAAAAGAGATGGCTATTCCACCATTTCCGGCCCGGCCAGTTCTACCAATTCTATGTACATACGTTTCGGGAATATTAGGCAAATCAAAATTGATAACAAACGGCAATTGGTCGATATCTATACCTCTTGCAGCAATATCGGTGGCAACCAAAACACCAATTTCTTTATTTTTAAATGCTTCTAAAACCCTTTGACGGGCATTTTGCGATTTGTCTCCATGAATAGCTTCTGCAGGAATATTGTTTTTTCTGAGCGCTTTGACAACATTGTCTGCCCCGTGTTTGGTTCTTGAAAAAATTAACACGTCAGAAATGTTTTCATTTTTTATTAAATGATATAATAAATTTCTTTTTTCTGTTTTATCTACAAAATATATTTTTTGCGATACTTTTTCTGCGGTAGAAGATACAGGCGACACCGTTACAGATTCGGGATTGTTTAAAAACATTTCGGCTAATTCCCGAATTGCAATAGGCATAGTGGCTGAAAAAAGTAAGGTTTGTCGGTTTTTTGGTGTTAATTTAACAATTTTTTTTACATCGTTTACAAATCCCATATCCAGCATTTGGTCTGCTTCGTCCAATACAAGGGTGTGCAAATCATGCAAATGTATAAAGCCTTGTTTGTGCAAATCTAATAATCGCCCAGGCGTTGCTATCAAAACATCTACTCCTTTTTTTAAGGTTTCAACTTGTGGCAACTGCGACACCCCGCCAAAAATGGTGAGTTGCGTTAGGTTGGTGTATTGAGCATAGCTATCAAAATTTTGACCAATTTGTACTGCCAATTCACGTGTTGGAGTTACAACTAGTGCTCTTATCACTTTTGGTTTTTTTGACGAACCCACAATTCGATGTAGTTGATGGATGATAGGAATGGCAAAAGCTGCAGTTTTTCCTGTACCTGTTTGAGCACATCCAACCAAATCGTTTCCTGCTAATATAATGGGTATCGATTGTTCTTGAATGGGAGTTGCAGTGGTATAGCCTTGCTCGACAATGGCTTTTTGAATACTTTTTGATAGTGAAAATGCTTCGAATAACATGGTGTCTGATTAAGATTTTTAAGTATATTACTTAAATTATGGGCAAATATAGTGATTTTTAAACAAAAGAAGGTGTTGATTTTAAGGACACTTATTGATTTGAATGGTTTTATGGAATTTTAATTGTTTATTTCAAGCAAAAAAACTAATTTTGCCTTAAATTTATTAAGATTATGGTTTTATTATTTATAAAAAAATACAGATGGTTTTTTATTATATTGTTTGTTTTTTCTACACTTACCATAGGGGCTTTTTATATGGCTTTGAAACCCAAAAAACACTTAACAGTTTATAACCCAGATATGGTAAATCCTGAATTGGTAGATTCTACCGTTCAATATGTAAGTAAATATCATACAATTTCGGATTTTTCATTTACCAATCAAAATGGTAAAACCATAACTCAAAAAGATTACGAGGGTAAAATATATGTTGCCGATTTTTTCTTTACGACTTGTGGTTCTATTTGTCCAAAAATGACTACAAATATGGTTGAAATCCAAAAAGCATTCGCAAATAATCCTCAAGTAATGTTACTATCTCATTCTGTTTTGCCCGATACAGACGATGTAAAAGCATTAAAAAAATATGCTTTGAAAAATGGCGTAAACGATTTAAAATGGCATTTAGTAACGGGCAACAAGAAAGATATTTATACGATGGCTCGTAAATCCTATTTGGCAGTCAAGTTGGGCAAACCCAATGAATTGTATGACATGGTACATACAGAAAATTTTGTTTTAGTGGATACCAAACGTCGGGTAAGGGGGTTTTATGACGGAACAAAACCAGAGGAAATTCAAAAACTTATTGAAGACATCCATTGGCTTTTGGAAAATAACGAATAATTATTACAATTAAATAAACGTTATGTTTTGAAAGTAGGATTTTATTAAAATCCTACTGCTTTATCATCTCCTCTAAAATCTGCACCACCTTCTAATTGCTGGTTTGGCAAAACCAAAATGGCATCTACTTTTCCTATTACAGGGGCTGTTTTTTCGTTTATGAGATAGCCTTTTTTGACTAACTCATTTAATATTTGAGGGTCAAAACGATGAGGTTCAACTAAAATTTCATCGGGTAACCATTGATGATGAAATCGTGGAGCATCTACAGCATCTTGCATACTCATATTGTATTCATAAACATTTAAAAGCGTTTGCAATACCGAAGTGATAATCGTAGAACCTCCAGGTGAACCAAGAACCATATACAACCGGCCATTTTTTTCAACTATAGTTGGTGTCATGGAACTGAGCATCCGCTTTTGAGGAGCAATACTGTTGGCTTTTGCACCAATTAGCCCATATATATTGGCTACACCTGGTTTTATACTAAAATCGTCCATTTGGTTATTCAAAAAAAAACCCAAATCTTCTGAGTATAATTTGGAGCCAAATGCCCCATTTAAAGTGGTAGTAGCGGCAACTGCATTTCCAAAAGGATCTATTATAGAATAATGTGTAGTTTCATTACTTTCTGAAAATGAGATAGTTCCATGGTTCAATTCAGAAGATTTGGTTGCTTTATCAAAACTAAAATCTTTCATTCTCAATTTTAAATAATTTTCGTTGAGCAAGGTTTTTTGAGGAATTTTTACAAAATCAGGATCTCCTAAAAAATAATTTCTATCTGCATAAGCCCTACGTTCGGCCTCTGTAAGTAATTGCATACTTTGTGTAGAATGGTACCCTAATGTTTGTATATCGAAGGGTTCTATTTGTTTTAAGATTTGGGCTAAAGTGATACCGCCGCTAGATGGTGGTGCCATAGCAATAATATTCAAATTTTTATAAGGAAAAACAATGGGTTGCCGCCATTTGACACGGTATTTTTTTAAGTCTTTTAAAGTAATAATACCCTTATTTTTTTGGATAAAGGCAACCAATTGTTGGGCTGTTTTGCCTCGATAATATTCTTTTTGACCATTTTGTAAAATTCGTAAGAGCGTTGCTGCCAATTCAGGTTGTTTTAAGGTATCTCCTTTTTGAAAATCTCTGGCCATTTTTACATTAATGCCACTAATAGTTGCAATATCTTTTTGATGTTTTTGAAATTGAGCCGCTTGTTTTTCGGTTATTACAATTCCTTTTTGTGCCAATTGAATTGCGGGTTGAAAAATATCTGACAAGGGTAACGAACCCAACTTTTTGTGTACTGCAAAAATGCCAGCAATAGTGCCTGGAACTCCAATGGCAAGTCCACCATGTACGCTTAAATTTGGAATAACATTGCCGTTTGCATCTAAATACATGTCCCGATGAGCGGCTAAAGGTGCTTGTTCTCGATAATCTAACGTGCCTACACTCCCATTTGCTTTTCTATAAACCATAAAACCGCCTCCGCCAATGTTGCCAGCATACGGATATGCTACAGCCAAAGCCAATTCAGTTGCACACATAGCATCAAAAGCATTGCCCCCTTTTTGTAAGATAGCTGTTCCTATTTGTGCCGCTTCTTCCCGAGCAGCAACCACCATGGCTTTGGAGGCAATCAATCCTTTTGGTGTTTGGTCTTGTGCCAAAATGAAATTGCTAATTAATAAAAAAATAGATATAAAAAATGTATTTTTAGTAGGTATAGTCATCAAAAATAAAGGTTAGATTTATGAAAATAGTAGTCAGGATTTTAACCTAATGCCAACATTTTTAATTTGTTTGCGTTCAAAATGATTATTTTTTTTCCAATAATATCAATATCATTATTTTTATTAAATTCCGACAATAACCTGATGCAACTTTCTGTTGCCGTACCAATCATGCCAGCCATTTCCTCTCTCGACAATTGAATTTTGAGACTGCCATCTGGATTTTCGCCAAAATTTTCATACAAATAAATCAATGTTTCTGCCAACCGTTGCTTGACTGTTTTTTGAGCTAATGAAATGGTGTGGTCGTCGGCTTCTTTCAAATCGTTGCATATTGTTTTGAGTACCGCCATCGAAAATTTTTGATTTTCCTGAAAAAAGGGCATCATCTCACTTTTGGGTATAAAACATACTTTCATTTCTTCCAAAGCTACTGCACTTAAATTGGCATTTTCGTCGCTAATCATCGAGCGTTGCCCCAGTAGCTCGCCCGATTTGACAATTTTTATAATATGGTCTTTGCCATTTGTGCCAAGTTTGGTCATTTTACAAGCTCCTTCTTTAACACAAAACACCCCATTTGTTGCATCGCCTTCATTAAATATGGCATCCCCTTTTTTTAGATTGTATGTCGTTTTACAAATGGCAACTTTCGCCAATTCAGCTTCAGTTAGAGCGTTTAAAGAACTGTATTTTCTTACATCGCATTGTTCGCAGATTGTCATATTTGATGTATTAAGTGTTGAAATATTTGTAAGTAATATATTTAAAAAATAATTATTCTAAATTTTATAACAAAAATATAACTTTTAATGATAATTATCATCATTTTTTAGAATGTTTTTTTGAATATTTGCATTATACTAAAAATGCTTTTTATGGTTGTCGAAAAATGTTTTCATTGTGGCTTGGATACGGATGCAAATAATGAAATTGAATTTGATAAAAAAAAATTTTGTTGCAATGGTTGCAAAACAGTGTACGAAATATTTTCCATCAACGACATGAGCTGTTATTATGATTTTGAAAAAACACCTGGCAGTACACCCAACGACATTCAGGGCAAATATGATTTCTTAAAAAATGAAGATATTATTATAAAAATATTAGATTTTAAAGAAAATACAAACTGTATTATCTCTTTAACTATTCCTCACATTCATTGCAGCTCGTGTATTTGGGTTTTAGAAAACTTACAACGATTAAATCAAGGCATTTCAAAATCTGAAGTCAATTTTAATCAAAAAAAAGTAAGAATTCATTTTGATAATGATCTTGTTTCGCTTCATGAAATTGTAATTGTTTTGTGTTCAATTGGCTATGAACCCTACATCAGTCTCGAAAATTATGAAACAGGAACTCCGTCTATCGATCGATCATTGACCTACAAACTTGGAGTAGCCTTTTTTTGTTTTGGCAACATCATGTTATTGTCATTTCCCGAATATTTTGAGGTTGATGAATTTTGGCTCAACCAATACCGTAATTTTTTCAGATGGCTTATTTTTGCTTTGTCCATTCCTAGTTTTGTATATGCGGCCAGTAGTTATTATGTTTCAGCATTCAAAAGCCTTAAAAGCGGTATGCTCAATATGGATATCCCAATTGCGTTGGGCATCATTGTCATGTTTGTTCGTAGTACTTTTGACATTATAATGGATTATGGATCGGGTTTTTTTGATAGTTTAACAGGGTTGATATTTTTTATGCTATTGGGCAAAATGTTTCAAATTAAAACTTACAATTTTTTAAGTTTTGAACGAGATTACAAATCCTATTTTCCTATTGCAGTTACCAAAGTAAACCCTACCCATACACTAGAGGAAAGTATAGCGGTATATGATATTCAAAAAGGCGATATGTTGCTCATTCGCAATCAAGAACTGATACCTGTTGATGGTATTTTATTGTCTGAAGAAGCGGCTATTGATTATAGTTTTGTAACGGGCGAATCGCAACCCGTTTTTAAGAAATCTGGCGACACCCTGTATGCAGGAGGCAAGCAAATAGGAAAACCAATAGAAATGACGGTTTTACATACGATTTCGCAAAGTTATCTGACACAATTGTGGAGCAACGATGTTTTTCAAAAAACGGTCAATCAAAAGTATAAAACAATTACAGATACTGTTAGCAAATATTTTACTCCTATATTATTAATCACGGCATTTGCAGGATTTGGATTTTGGATTTTTCAAAATACCAATACCGCTTTCAACGTTTTTACGGCCGTTTTGATAGTTGCTTGCCCGTGTGCATTGGCACTTACCGCACCGTTTACTTTTGGCAATGTATTACGAATATTAGGAAAAAATGAATTTTATCTTAAAAATGCTTTAGTAATAGAGCAAATAGCACAAATAGACACTATTGTTTTTGACAAAACAGGCACCATAACGAGCAATTTAAAATCAGAAATTTCATATATTGGTAGCACTATATTGGATGCCGATATGGCAATTGTAAAAAGTACTTTGAGAAGTTCAAACCATCCATTAAGTAGGTTGTTATATGATTTTTTACCTGCATTTCCATCTATTAAATTAACTGATTATGAAGAAGTTACTGGCAAAGGATTGAAAGCTACTTTCCAAAATAAAACCATCACACTAGGTTCTAAAACATTTGTTGGAGCAGCCTCAATTATTGAAAACGAAAACCACCTGCAAACAGCCGTTCATATAGCCATTTCTGGAGTTTATCATGGTAAATTTGTTTTCAAAAATAATTACCGCAAGGGTTTAACCAAGCTTTTTCAACAATTGAGTACACAATTTGAGTTGAAAATAGTTTCTGGCGACAATGAAGGCGAAAAAGAGCGTTTAGAAAAATGGTTGCCTCCACATGTTGAAATGGTTTTTAACCAAAAACCCGAGCAAAAACTTGATTTTATCAAACAGCTTCAAATCGAAGGAAAGCGAGTCATGATGATTGGCGATGGGCTAAATGATGCAGGAGCACTGGCTCAAAGCCACGTTGGTATTTCAATTTCCGAAGATGTCAATGTTTTTTCTCCTGCTTGCGATGCTATTTTAGCGGCTTCAAAGTTTGAAAAAATTCCTGCATTTTTAGCATATTCACAGCAAGCCATGACTACTATCAAATGGAGTTTTACACTCTCAATACTGTATAATATTGTGGGGCTAGGTTTTGCTCTCACGGGACAATTACAACCTCTAGTTGCAGCCATTATTATGCCTCTAAGCACCATTACCATTGTAAGTTTTGTAACGATAATGAGTACTTATTTTGCAAAAAAATTATAAAAAAACGATTTTTTTATTTTTTTTATCAATAAAACCTAAATTTTGCTATATTTGTTTTGATGAAAAAAAGTAGCAATATGAAGTATTTTCTTTGGTTATTTATCGCAATTGGAACACAGGCACAACAATTCAAAAATGTTGATTTTCAATCTGTTAAAGCAAACTTAGACTTAGATGTAGCAACTAAAAAAGTTATAGGGCAAGTTGCTTTTCAATTTGAGGTAATGAATGAAATAGATACTATAAAAATTGATGCCGTCAATATGAAAGTTGATGATGTTCGGTTAAACAACAAAAAAGTTAAATATTTAGTTACCAACAAACAAATTCTCTTGTTTGACAACATCAAACGGGCTACCAATTACCTTACATTTAATTATGAAGTACAGCCCAAACAAACCATGTATTTTGTAGGCAATAATGACGATTTGCAAATTTGGACACAAGGGCAAGGCAAAAATAGCAGCGCTTGGTTTCCAAGTTTTGATGATTTGAACGAAAAATTGATTTTTAATCTCACGATTGGATTTGACAAAAAATTTGAAGTCATTTCAAATGGCCTATTAAAAAAGACTTTTTTCAAAAAAAATAAAAAATATTGGACTTATGAAATGCAAAAACCCATGAGTTCCTACTTGTTGATGTTGGCAATTGGTCAATTTGAACATCAAAAAATAAAAACTTCATCGGGCATTCCTTTATCATTGTATTATCAGCCCAAAGACCGTTCAAAATATGAAGCCACTTACCGGTATTCTAAAGAAATATTTGACTTTTTTGAAAAAGAAATAGGAGTTCCCTATCCTTGGTCTGTTTACAAACAAATTCCCGTGAAAGATTTTTTATATGCAGGCATGGAAAATACTACAGCAACTATTTTTTCGCAAGATTTTGTTATAGATGCTATTGGTTTTCATGATAAAAGTTATGTCAATGTCAATGCACATGAATTGGCCCATCATTGGTTTGGAGACTTAATTACTTCAAAATCAGATGTAGATCATTGGTTACACGAAGGATTTGCAACATATTATGCCCTTTTGGCAGAAGCACATTTGTATGGTCAAAATGAAATGGATTGGGAATTATACAACATGGCCGAACAATTGCAAAAAGCATCTGAAACGGATTCGATACCCATTTTAAGTAACAAGGCCAGTTCGCTAACCTATTATAAAAAAGGAGCATGGGCACTGCATGCACTAAAACATCAAATTGGGCCAGAAGCATTTCGAAAAGGAATAAAAAATTATTTACAAAAATATCAATTTTTAAATGTCAATACAAATGAATTTTTAGATGAAATGAACAAAGTAGCTCCATTTGATCAGGCTGTTTTTAAGAAAAAATGGCTCGAAAACGGCAAATTTGACATCATTGAAGCCATGAAAATTTTAAATCAAAGCCCGTTCATGAATCAATATTTTGATGTGGCTTCTATGGAAAATGTTAGCTATTTAGACAAAAAAAGTACCTTTTTAGAGCTTATGAAGTCCGATGCTTTTTACCCTATCAAATCAGAAATATTGTTTCAAATTAAAGATATTCCTTACGAGTCAAAATCAGATATTGTACAAGCCGCTTTTGCAACACAAAACTTGTCTATCAAACAAGATATTGCCCGACTGGGTATTCATTCGGAAGATTTTAAACCGCTTTATACTCAATTATTAAATGATAATTCCTATATTACAAAAGAAATTGTATTGACTAATTTATGGCGAAAATTTCCCGAAGACCAAACCGCACTCTTAAATCAAACCCAGGAATGGATAGGTTTTAATGATAAAAATTTACGTATTTTGTGGCTTACCTTGGCATTAAAAACGTCTAATTATAACCCTCAAAACAAAACCTCATTTTATGACGAGTTAATTGAATATTCGTCCGAAAAATATGAAAGTGCTACCCGACAAAATGCTTTAAATAATTTGATTTTTTTAAACAAAAATGATTTCAATTATTTGCCACATTTAGTTCAAGCTTTGACCAGTCATAAATGGCAATTTTCAAAATTTGCAAGAGAAAAAATCCGTTTGATGCTCAAAAATAGCTCCCATCGAAGTTATTTTGAAACTTTATTGGTTACACTTCCAAATGATCAAAAAACAATTTTAAATCATTTATTATTAGAAAAATGAGAGCATTAGTAATTTCAGGCGGGGGCAGCAAAGGGGCTTTTGCGGGCGGAGTAGCCCAATACCTTATCGAAAATAGGGGGTTTGAATACGACCTTTTTTTAGGTACTTCTACCGGCAGTTTGCTAATTCCACATTTGGCATTAAGCAAAGTGGACAAAATTTTTGGCATTTATACAAGTGTTGATATGTCGAAAATTTTTGACATCAATCCGTTTAAAATTAAAATGGAGAATGGAATAGAGGTAGTTAGTATCAATCATTTTAATGTAATCAAACAATTTTTTAGAGGCCGACGAACTTTTGGCGAAAGCCAAAGATTGAGAAAATATATTAAAGATAATTTTACAAAAGAAGAATTTAATCTACTTAAAAACTCCTCAAAAGACATTGTAGTTACAGTTACCAACTTGTCTAAAAACGAAGTAGAATACAAATCGATTAAAGATTTTAATTATCAAGATTTTTGTGATTGGGTTTGGATTTCTTGTAATTATATACCATTTATGAGTTTAAGCTCACGAAATGGCTCTTTGTATGGCGATGGCGGATTTTCTAGCTTAGTTCCAATTCGAGAGGCCATCAATAGAGGAGCCACAGAAATAGATGTTATTATTTTGGAAACAGAAAAATTATTACAACCCAGAAACATCGGAAAAAACCCATTTTCGTTGATGGTTGATTTGTTTCAAACCCTTTTAGACCAAATTGAAAAACACGATATTACCATAGGTAAACTCGCAGCAAATAATAAAAATGTAAAATTAAACTTATATTACACTCCTTCTTCTTTAACAAACAATCCATTGATTTTTAATAAAAATAAAATGAAAATCTGGTGGGACGAAGGGTTTCAATATGCAACCAGCAAAAATAAAGGTATTAAATAATACTTTTTATCTCATTTTTAATAAAAGAAATTGCCTCTACACTTGGTGATTTTTTATCCAAAAGTGCTTTCAAAATAGACTCCCTAAGTTGGTTGGCATTTGTTATTGAAGTTTCTTTATTGGTATTTCTAATAATTTGAATGGTTGTATTTTTAGCAGCCATAATGATAGTCCAAGCCGCTTCAGAAAGGTACAATTGTTGGGTTAAATTGTGTTCAAATTCTTGTTCGATTTGTGCAACAACAAAATTTTCATAATCCCATTTATTTTCGGATATAGGCTGAATTCTAATTAGTAATTGAGATAAAGATATACGCTCTAAAAACAAAATCATTCTTTCAAAAGCTTGTAATTGCAATGGCAAAACCGTTTTTTGACTCTCTTTTTGAAGCATCCATTTCCTGATTTTTTGTTGTTCTTTGAAATGTAAATTAAATAAATAATATGCCACACATCCTGTAATTATGGAGGGTAAGGTATAGGCTAATATTTGAATAAATGGGGTTGATGTCATGATTTTGAATTTGAATGCAAATAAACAAAAAAACAAATCATTTGAAGCATTTATTGAGTATTTTTGAGCAAATTTTTTTTTATGGATGCCATTGTTTTGTTTATATTGTGTTGTACTGCTTTTGTTGCAGGATTTATAGATGCTATTGTTGGAGGAGGTGGTTTGCTTCAAACGCCTATGAGTTTGGTATTATTGCCACAATTTCCAGTGGCAACGGTCATTGGAAGTGTAAAAATTCCTTCATTTTCAGGAACATTTTTGGCAGCTATTCAATATTTAAAAAAGGTAAAACTAAAATGGAACTTGCTGATTATCATGATTTTATTGGCAATTCCAGCTGCTTTTTTGGGCTCATTATTACTAACAAAAGTCAATAACAATTTTATGAAACCCATTTTGCTGATCATTTTAGTTGGCCTTTTGATATACACTTATACTAAAAAAAATTTTGGTCAAAAAAGCATTTTAAATCTTACAAAAAAACAACAGATAAAAGGAGCCATCGTTAGCAGTGTGGTGATAGGTTTTTATGATGGTTTTATTGGTCCAGGCACAGGAAGTTTTTTTGTTTTGGCATTTATTTCACTTTTGGGTTATGATTTTTTAGAAGCATCGGCAAATGCCAAAATGGTCAATTTAGCTACCAACTTAGGGTCTATCATATTGTTTAGCTGTAAAGGCAAAATTATTTGGAGTATTGCTTTGCCAATGGCAATTAGCAACGCTTTTGGTGGATTTTTAGGATCCAAATTAGCAATTCAAAAAGGAAATGCTTTTATAAGAATATTTTTTATAATTGTAGTTGTTGGCACTTTGCTCCGATTTGGTTATGATGTTTTTTATCATTAATGTAAACCAATTTTAATCGATAATCCATAGCAAAACGGGTTTTTTGGAGGCTTTTAATCTAGTATCCAATTTTTGCATAAAAACATCCGATACCGCAGGACAACCCCAGCTAAGTGGGCTTACTTCTGGATATATTTCAGTATTGGAAACGGCCTCCCACGAATGCAACACAACCACCCTTTTTACTGCATTTTGGTTCGACTCTTCCAAACCTTCAAGCCAATATTTGACCTTAATTCCCCATGCACTCCAATCTCTTTTCCCAATTTTATATTTGCCTTTCATAGAACAATGACTGTCTAATCGATTGTCAAATTTGGATTTTTCCCATTTATTTGGATTGTCCGAAAAAACATCGCAACTGCCATGGGTAACTAAATTCCGATCAATAATTTTTTGTTCTTTTATATCGATTACAAAAAAACGATTACGACCTGGATGCAAACTCAAATCCAACAAAAAATAATAGTCAGTATTCATTTCATGGGACTTACAATAATTTTGAGCTTCAAGATGGAAGTTTTTGTAATTTTTTTCAGGCATTTTACTTTGTGCCTGATAGCAAGACCAACTCATAAAATACATCAAGAATATCATATTTTTCATAAAAACTTATTTTTTTGTAGCCATTTATCCCACCGCCTTTTATTTATAAAAGTCCGCTTATGCAAACTTGTTGTTAATAGGGATTTCATAACGAAAACCAACTTTTAATACAACGAATTTCAAAGTATTTTATTGCTAAAAACCGACTTATTTATTCAAAAAAAAAACTAAATGCCAAATAAAACAACAATTTATATAAACTATTTTTTACAAAACCCCTTTGGGGGCTGGGGGGCTTCTAAAGGATTTTCACTACTATCTCTAACGCAAAATACGGTAAATAATAAAAAGAAGTCAAAAACAATCAAAAATAAATTAAGCTACATTCTATTTTGTAGCTTAATTTATTTAGTTATAAAAATATTTATATAAAAATATTTTACTTATATTTATTTTAAATAAAATTATTATCAAATAAATAATAAAAAATTAAAATATTATTTAAATAAATCTTCCATACCAGGCATCATTGGCATATCAATTTTAGTAACAGCATCCATTTCGGCTTGGTTTACTTTTTTGGCCTCAGCAAGTGCTTTATTGAGTGTCAGAATCAAATAATCTTCTAATTGGTCTTTGTCTTCCATAAGTGCTTCGGCAATAGTCAAACTATTGATGCTGCCATTTGCAGTAACACTTACTTTTAGTAAGCCATCGGAACTTTTTTGATCAATCAACACTTGGTCCAAGCGTTTTTTTGTATCTTCCATTTTTTGTTGGGTGTCTCTCAATTTACCCATCATTCCCATTAAATCCATCTTTTTTTTACTTTTTTATTAATAAATAATTTTTTCAATTGACAAATTTAGTACATTGCAACAAATTTTAAGCAATATTTATGAAAACGCTACCTATTATTTTGATTTTATCCCTTATTTTTGCCCCTTCAAATGCACAAAATAAAACAAAAGCAATGACAAAACCACAAACAGCTCCAGTTGCAAAAATAATAGAAAAGCAATTAGAAAAACACGGCGATGTAAGGATAGATCCTTATTATTGGCTAAATGAAAGAGAAAATCCTGAAGTTATTGACTATTTGAATCAAGAAAATGACTATTATAAAGCTGCTACTTTGCATACTCAAACATTTCAAGAAAATTTATTTTTAGAAATGAAATCCCGTATCAAAGAAGATGACAGCTCCGTTCCTTATTTATATAATGGATATTATTACATTACCCGATACGAAAAAGGTAAGGATTATCCTATTTATTCTAGAAAAAAAGGAACTTTAAGTGCAGCCGAAGAAATTTTGTTTGATTGTAATGAAATGGCAAAAGGACATTCCTATTTCAAATTATCGGGACTAAACATTAGCGAAGATAATAAATGGTGTGCCTTTGGTGTAGATACCGTTTCCAGACGAGAATATACCATTATGATTAAAAATTTGGAAACCAATGAAATATTGCCCATAAAATTAGAAAAAACCACAGGCGGTTCTACATGGGCAAATGATAATAAAACCTTGTTTTATACCAGAAAAGATTTGGTAACGTTGCGTTCAGACAAAATATACAAACACCAATTGGGTACAGAGGCAACACAAGATGTATTGGTTTACCATGAAAAAGACGATACTTTTTCTACTTATATATATAAGGAGAAGTCCAAAAAATATTTGGTTATTGGGTCTTCTAGTACATTAACTTCAGAATATCAAATTTTAAATGCCAATGACCCAAATGGAAATTTTCAAATATTTCAAAAACGAACTCGAGGTTTAGAATACAGTATATCTCACTATGGTTCTGATTTTTATATAGTTACAAATAAAGATAAAGCTACCAATTTTAAAGTGATGAAAACACCCGAAACACAAACTTCTAAAGAAAATTGGGTGGATTTAATTCCGCATCGAGCAGCGGTATTGATAGAAGGAATTGAAATTTTTAAAGATTATTTGGTTGTAGAAGAGCGTTCTAATGGATTAAACAAAATCAATATAAGACCATGGAGTGGGGAAGGAGCCTATTATTTGCCGTTTGAAATAGAAACCTACACCGCCTATACAACAACCAATGTTGATTTTGACACGTCGATATTAAGGTATGGATACCAATCGATGGCTACACCACCCTCTATTATTGATTTTGATATGAGTAAAAAAACCAAAACAATATTGAAAGAACAAGAAGTATTGGGAGGCAAATTTGATAAAAAAAATTATATTGAAGAGCGTATTTGGGCCACAGCTACAGATGGAACCAAAGTACCCATGTCTGTTGTTTACAAAAAAGGGATGCAAAAAAATGGTAAAAACCCATTTTTGATGTATGCTTATGGCTCTTATGGCAGCTCTATGGATCCTTATTTTTCTTCAACTAGATTGAGTTTGCTCGACCGAGGTTTTATATATGCCATTGCACACATTAGAGGCGGAGAGGACTTAGGCAGAACATGGTATGAATCAGGGAAATTATTGCAAAAGAAAAACACTTTTACAGATTTTATTGATTGTTCAAAATATGTAATCGATCAAAAATATACTTCAAAAGACCATTTATATGCCGAAGGCGGTTCGGCTGGTGGCCTTTTGATGGGGGCAGTTGTTAATATGGCACCCGAATTATATCAAGGAGTAATTGCTCAGGTACCTTTTGTAGATGTAGTAACTACCATGCTCGACGATGCTATTCCGCTTACAACTGGCGAATATGACGAATGGGGCAATCCAAATGACAAAACATATTATGATTATATGCTTTCATACTCGCCTTACGATAATGTAAAAGCTCAAAATTATCCTAATATGTATGTATCTACAGGTTTGCATGATTCGCAAGTACAATATTGGGAACCCGCCAAATGGGTAGCAAAACTCCGAAAAATGAAAACCAATAATACCCAATTATACTTGGATACCAACATGTCTGCAGGACATGGAGGAGCGTCTGGAAGGTTTGAAGCATTGAGAGAATTGGCCAAAGAATTTACTTTTTTATTAGATTTAGAAAAAATAAATAACTAATTAAAAATAAATTACTTATTTTTGCACATATTCAGAGGTTGCAAAATGAAAAATAAAACCTTAGATTAAGTATTTTTTTATGAAAGAAGAAATAAAAGCATACGATAATATACTAGAATTAATAGGTAATACGCCACTTATTAAGATAAAAAAAGTAACAGAAGGATTGGAAGGCAACTTTTTTGCAAAAGTAGAAGCATTCAATCCCGGACATTCTACAAAAGATAGAATTGCTTTATATATTATTGAAGCCGCAGAAAAAAGAGGTATTTTAACCCCTGGCGATACAATTATCGAAACAACCTCTGGAAATACTGGGTTTAGTTTGGCAATGGTAAGTATCATCAAAGGGTATAATTGTATTTTAGCAGTAAGTTCAAAATCCTCTAAAGATAAAATAGATATGCTTCGAAGCTTAGGAGCAAAAGTGTATGTTTGTCCTGCACATGTCTCTGCAGATGATGAACGTTCTTATTATAATGTAGCTAAAAGATTACATGAAGAAACAAAAGGTTCGGTGTATATCAATCAATATTTCAATGAATTGAATATCGAAGCACATTATAATTCTACTGGTCCCGAAATTTGGGAACAAACCAATGGAAAAATTACACACCTTGTATGTTGTAGTGGTACAGGCGGTACCATTTCGGGTACTGCTAAATATTTAAAAGAAAAAAACCCAAACATCAGAATTTTAGGTGTTGATGCGTACGGATCGGTCTTAAAAAAATACCACGAAACTAAAGAATTTGATTCAGACGAAATTTATCCTTATCGAATCGAAGGATTAGGCAAAAATCTGATTCCAACAGCTACTGATTTTGATGTAATTGACTGTTTTATGAAAGTTTCCGACGAAGAAAGTGCCCATGCAGCCAGAGAAATAACAAAAAAAGAAGGATTGTTTGTAGGCTATACTTCTGGAGCAGTTTTACAAGCCATCAAACAATATGCTGCCGAGGGCGAATTTGACAAAAACGCTAATGTAATAGCTATTTTTCCAGATCATGGCTCTCGATATATGAGTAAAATTTATAGTGATGACTGGATGAATGAGCAAGGTTTTTTTGACAGTATCAATGCCGAAGAAGCTCAAAAAATTGAATTTATCAAATAAAAAAATAAAAAACTCCAAACCAACATTTGGAGTTTTTTATGTAATATAATGTCGTTTGATAGCTTCTAAAGTCTTGTTTGTATATATCAAATCTTGGACTATTTTAATTCTCAAATCTTCTAGTTCAAAATGCTCAAAATGTTTAAACCAATTGGTTAATGTCCAAATGTTTCTTGCTTGTTTGAGTCGTTTTGCCGTTTCAAAGCTCGTTCTCAAAATGGCTTTTCCATCATAATTGGAATTGTTTTTATGTTGGTAATGGATGTCATTTTGATCAATATCTAATTCCAAATAATACAATTTGTCATGATCATTATCTTCAAAAAACGCCTCCCATTTGGCAAAGCCTAATTTGAATTTCCCGTCAGAAAAACCTTTGTTAATCAACCGCCATTTGCTATTGGCCAATCGCCCCCAATGATTAGACAACCGAAACATTCCATCCGAATGATAAAAATATTGACTTCCAGACAAACTAATAAAATCAGGTTTTATGTGGGTAATAGTCGAAGTAGGAACTTCTTCAAAAACACAAAAAGTGTGTTTGAAAGCTTTAGCGCTGGGTTTGAATGGTTTCATTAAATACAAGTTTTAAAAAATAAATTGCAACAAGCCATATTGTATGGCAAAAGTAATGGATTGAAACTAAACATAAAAACGTATATTTGCAAAAAATTAAAAAACCATGACCAAATTACAAGAAAACGACATACTAAAAAAAGGGATTTATACAGGAAACATCGAAAAAGACAACGATAACAACTATTTTTGTGGAGAGTATTTATTAGATTACAAGCAAGTTACACAAAATTTTCAAGTAGGCGATTTGATAACCATCAAAACCATAATCGAAAATCCAAGCGATAAAAGCTACAACCAATACCCTAAAAAATCCAAACGATTTGATTTGGCCAACAGAAAACCAAAACAATAAATTGATCTAAATTTTAGGATATTGCTAAATTGAATTTGCTTTCAAAACAAAAAAATGTACCTTTGCACCCAATTGTGCATTTTTTAAAGCTAAAAAAAAATGTTAAACAATTAAAAGACAATAAGTTATGAAGTTTGTGCTACATTAAATTAACCCTTAAAAAAAACAACAAAACTTCAAAAGCCATTTAATTTTTATTTATGAAAAAAATAGTTGAATACAGAAAGTTACTAAATGTTGAAAAAACAGTAACCCTTAAAGAGTTGAAAAATATTTATCGAAATGCGATGAAAGAAGCACATCCAGATAAATTTCAGGGAGACGATGCAGGATTAAAAGCCGCAGAAGAAAACAGTAAATCGATAATTGAAGCCTATCACTTTTTAGTAAGCATCAATGCCGAAACCATTCAACAAAATTTACCAGAATACAAAGATACCATTGCAAATGCAACCATAACCGACTATAAATATGTAGATAGCCGATTGATAATTAATTTTTCAAACGGTAGTGTTTACGAGTACATCAGCGTGCCAAGAGCCATCTATGTAAAAATGGTAAATGCCGATTCACCAGCACGTTATGCCAAAAGACACATACTTTCAGCCTATCCATATAGAAAAACAATTAACCAAGATTAACAAAATTTTTAGAAAAAACAATATTTATTCAAGTAACTTTACAAAAATTAATTTTAACCAAACAAATGAAAAAAATATTATTATTAGCTACAATTTCTGTAGCAATTTTCTCTTGTAGCAAAGTAAAAAAAGGAGAATTTTTAATCACAGGCGAAGCAAAAGGTGTAGCAGACGGAACATCTATAGTATTAGAAAAACAAGACGAAGCAGGCATGTCGTTAGTACCCGTAGATACTGCAAAAGTAAAAGACGGAAAATTTGAATTATCTGGAAAATTTACAGAATTGTCTATTTATACCATTCAATTAGACAAAGCACAAGGCAAAGTACCTGTGATTATCGAAAACGAAGAAATCAAAGTAACCATAGACAAAGACAGCATCCAAAAATCAAAAGTGTCGGGTACCTATAACAACGATGAATTTACAAAATTCAACGAAGAAATGAAAACAGTTGGCAAAAAAGTTCAAAAAGAAATGATGGACTTTCAAACCAAAAATATGCAAGCCATGACCGATGCTCAAAAAAATAAAGACACGGTAGTTATCAACAAATTGATGAAAGAGTATGGTAAAATTCAAGAATCACTTACAAATGAATATTTAACTTATGCCGAATCGCATCCAAAATCTTTTATAAGTGTACTTATTGTTGAAGGCATGTTCAAACAACCAGGTTTAGATTTTGAAAAAGGAAAAAAAATATACAACAGCTTAACAGAGGAATTAAAAAATACCAAATCTGGAAAAATAATCAAAACAGCTATTGATAATTACAAAGCCCCTCAAGCTGCAGCCCCTCAAGTTGGGCCACAGCCACAAGGCAAATGAAGAGCCAATTTTGAAGCCAAAACGCCTGAAGGCAAAACCATTTCATTACAATCGATAGCTGGAAAAGTTACCATTGTCGATTTTTGGGCCTCTTGGTGTGGTCCTTGTATAGCCGAAAACCCGAATGTTGTGGCTATTTATAAGGAATTTCATTCAAAAGGATTGAACATAATTGGTGTTTCTTTAGATGAAGATGCTGCAAAATGGAAAAATGCCATTGCTAAAGACGGCCTCATTTGGAATCAAGTTTCAAACCTCATGGGTTGGCAAGATCCCATAGCAAAAGCCTATCAAGTAGAAGCCATTCCAGCCACTTTTATCCTCGATAGCCAAGGCAATATAGTAGCCAAAGATTTAAGAGGACAAGAACTCAGAAATAAAATTCAAGAACTACTATCCAAATAATATAAAAACTCCCCTAAAAAGGAGTTTTTTTTGGCTTCAAACAATATGTATAAAAAGGGCGTTACCCACAAGGGGTCGGGCTATTCGCTATATCTTTTTTTATCTAGGCCCAAAAAAAGCCTAAATAAAAAAAGGATGCCGCTACTATCCCTAACGCATTCCTCCTTTCAAAGAACCCTTTTTTCAATATATAAAAATGATTATTACAAGCCATATTTTCAAAATACAAACTTCCTTTATTTTAAGATTCCTAAAAGAAACCAAAATACAAAAAACAGGATAACTCTAGTTAATTAATTATCAAACAGATAGTATTAAAAACAAATAAAATTGAAAAAAAACAACAATTTTATTTGCAAAAACAAAAAACAAATGTATCTTTGCAACGGCTTTTGAGAAACCAACAATTTGGGGAGATACTCAAGCGGCCAACGAGGGCAGACTGTAAATCTGCTGTGAAAACTTCGCAGGTTCGAATCCTGCTCTCCCCACAAAAAGCTCCATATTATATGGAGCTTTTTTTATATCCTATTTTAAAATGTCATTATAAATCAATGTCGTATAGTTAAGCATTAATCGTATCAATCATCTTTGTCAAAGTTTTAAACTTTGTCAAACATCATCTGCAATTATTATATTTCGTTCAACAAAACGACATAGCATCAAAACATCGAACGTATAAAATATTTTAAAATAATGCCACAAATAAGCCTATAATAAAAATTACATCTAAAATATTTAGAAACATTTTTTTTGTTTAATAGTTAGCCGTACTTTTGTTGGTTAATTCATATACACAAATTTTTTTAAAATGGACTTGAGTCAAGAAGTATTTAATGCTTACGAAATTATTAAAAACGGAGGGATTATATTATATCCTACCGATACGGTTTGGGGTATTGGCTGTGATGCAACAAACGAAAATGCTATAAATAAAATATTTCAGCTCAAAAAACGAGCCGCAACACAAAGCATGATTTGTTTAGTAAATGGCGAAAAAATGATGTATAATATTTTTAAAGATATTCCAGAAGTAGCTTGGCAAATCATCGATTTGTCCGAAAAACCAACAACATTGATATTAGACAAGCCCCGAAATGTAGCACCCAATCTCATGGCTCAAGACCAAACTTTGGCCATACGGATGGTTAAAGAACCTTTTTGTTTTAAACTATTAGAACGAATGAAAGTACCATTAGTTTCAACCTCTGCAAACATTACTGGACAGCCAACCCCTCAAAACTTTCACGAAATTTCAAAAGAAATTATCAATGGAGTTGATTATGTTGTCGATTTTAATAGAGATAAAAAAACAACAAAACCATCTACGATTATTAAAATATCGTTGGACGCTCAAGTTAAAATTATAAGAAAATAATTATTAAATTGCAAGTATTTTTTTATATTTAAAATAAAATAGTTTTTAAAGAAATGAATTATAAAACATCATTAAGCCACCCTATTTTTGAAATAATTACTAAAGCTAGTACCCATTTGGGTATAGAATGTTATGTAATCGGTGGATTTGTAAGGGATTTGTTATTAAATAGAGCTTTTAAAAAAGACATCGATGTTGTAGCCGTAGGTAGTGGCATTGCATTAGCCCTAAAAGTTGCCGAAATGTTGCCCAATAATCCAAAAGTTCAAGTATTTAAAACTTATGGCACCGCCATGCTGCGTTTTCAAGATACTGATATTGAATTTGTTGGTGCAAGAAAAGAAAGCTATCATTTTGAAAGTAGAAACCCAGTTGTAGAGAATGGCACGCTTGAGGATGATCAAAACCGTAGGGATTTTACTATTAATGCTTTAGCTCTGTCTTTAAATCAATCAAACTATGGCGATTTAATTGACCCGTTTGATGGTGTTTGTGATTTGAAAAATAAAATTATTCAAACACCTTTAGATCCCGACATTACTTTTTCTGACGATCCATTAAGGATGCTTCGGGCAATTAGATTTGCCACACAATTGCATTTTGACATCAACAGCCTTTCATTCGAATCAATTCAAAAGAATGCCTCACGAATAAAAATTATTTCAGGCGAAAGAATTGTCGATGAGTTGAATAAAATATTAGATACTTCAAAACCATCTATTGGGTTCTTATTATTATACCATTCAGGACTATTGGATTATATTTTGCCAGAATTAACAAGCCTAAATGAAGTTGAAGAAATAGAAGGACATACACATAAGAATAACTTTTATCATACATTAGAAGTTGTAGATAATATAAGTCAAAATACTGAAGATGTTTGGCTAAAATGGGCGGCTTTATTGCATGATATTGGCAAAGCACCAACAAAAAAGTTCCATAAAAAACAAGGATGGACATTTCATGGGCATGAATTTTTAGGCGGAAAAATGACAAAAAAAATCTTTGAAAGGTTGCATTTGCCTTTAAATCATAAATTAAAATTTGTACAAAAAATGGTTGCAATGAGTTCCAGACCAATTGTTTTATCACAAGATTTAGTTACCGATTCGGCTGTAAGGCGATTGGTTTTTGATGCAGGCGATGATATTGAAAGTTTAATGACATTATGTGAGGCAGATATCACAACTAAAAATCCATCTAAATATAAGAAATATCATAAAAATTTTGAAATAGTAAGACAAAAAATTCAAGAAGTTGAAGAACGAGATGCCATAAGAAATTTTCAACCACCCATATCGGGCGAGGAAATTATGAAAATATTTGATATAAAACCTTCAAAAGAAATAGGAATATTAAAAGAAGCTGTAAAAGAAGCTATTTTAGATGGAGAAATACCCAATAATTATGATCAAGCATACGATTTTGTTATTAAAAAAGCAGCAAAACTAGGATTACACATTTTAGAATAAAATACAATTGGAATGCAAAAATATTATATAAAAACGGCAAAAACCGCCCTGATTTTGGTGTATTTAGTTATCATAGCGGGAGCTTTAGTACGAATGACAGGCTCAGGAATGGGGTGTCCAGATTGGCCAAAATGCTTTGGTTATTACATTCCACCCACAGACATCAAACAGTTGTTGTGGCAACCCCAACATCAATATCTTGAAAATCAAGTGATTATAAAAGACGAAAAGTTGTATGTTGCAGTGGGCAATTTTAAAACCCAAACGACATTTGACCCAACACAATGGCGACCTTATACTAAACATGACTATGCAATATTTAATGCCAAACACACTTGGATCGAATACCTTAATCGACTAGCAGGTGCCTTGGCTGGAATAGTAGTTTTTTTGATGGCTGTTTGCTCATTTGGATTTTGGAAAACCAATAAAAAAGTTACCATTTGGTCATGGATTACAGTAATCTTAATGGGATTTCAAGGTTGGTTAGGGGCAAAAGTGGTTTATTCTGTATTAAATCCAATAAAAATTACCTTACATACTTTTGTAGCATTACTCATTGTAGCTGTTATGTTATCAGCAATTGATGCTGCTAAAAAGCAAGTTTTTCAACATGAGAATAATATTTTATTCAATAAAATATTAATATTATCAATATTTTTAACATTAATTCAAATAATTTTAGGTACACAAGTAAGACAATTTGTTGATGATCAAATAAAAATGTTGGGGTATGATCAAATGCACATAATATTAGAACACCCAACTATTACATTCTATATCCATCGAACGCTGTCAATGTTGGTTTTGTTTTCAACAATTTATCTTTATATTCAAAACAAAAGCTTTGCAGTGCAATTAAAATTGGTTAATTGGATCATGCTTGCAGTTGTTTTTGAAGCTTTAAGCGGCATCATTATTACCTACTTACATTTTCCATTTGCTTCACAGCCAATACATTTGGTATTTGCTTCTGTTTTGTTTGGATTACAATATCAATTAGCAATACAATTGATAAAAAAATAATTAACCAACTTATCATTTTGAAAGCATCAAACTATTTATTTTTTATATAAAGGACTAATGATTTGCACGTTTTGAAATGCAATTGCACCTTTGATTACACCAGAAATACAAGTACGAAGTGCCTCTATAATATGGATTTTGAGTTCATTTTTAGGAAAAATTAAACTTACTTCTCGTGCCGGTTTTGGTTCTGAAAAATGTTTTAATTTTAGTTTGTTATTTTCATTCAAATCCAAAGTATGTAGATAGGGTAGGAGGGTCATACCCAAACCTTCGTCGGCTAATTTTATTAAAGTTTCAAAGCTCCCGCTTTCAATTTGAAAATGATTTGTATTAAAATTCTTATCATTTTTACATAAATTTAAAATTCCATCTCTAAAACAATGTCCATCTTGTAATAATAAAATTTCTTCAATATTCAAATCAGATATTTCTATCTCTTTTTTATTTGTATGGGTGTGATTTTCTGGTAAATATGCTACAAAAGGTTCATAATATAAAACAATTTCTTTTATTTTTTCCTCCATCAAAGGGGTAGCCGCAATTGCTGCATCAAGAGTTCCAGAATTTAAGTGAGTAATTATTTCATCTGTATTAAGTTCTTCAATTATTAATTTTATTTTAGGATATTTTTTTATGAAATTATTTAAAAACATAGGTAGCAAAGTAGGCATAACGGTGGGTATAATCCCTAATCTGAATTCGCCACCAATATAGCCTTTTTGTTGTTCAACTATATCTTGAATTCTATCTGCTTCATTTACAATGTTTTTTGCTTGCGAAACTATTTTAATACCAATATCAGTAAGTTGAATGGGTTTTTTACTTCTATCAAAAATAAGAATATTCAATTCTTCTTCAATTTTTTGTATTTGCATACTTAAAGTAGGTTGGGTAACAAAACATTTTTCTGCAGCCAAAGTAAAATTTTTATGCTCAGCTACTGCTAAAACATATTTCAATTGTGTGATTGTCATAAAATAAAGTATTTTGATGCAAATATATAAACAAATCAATTTAATTGATACTTTAATCAATTTTATTTTGGTTCAATAAAAAATTTAAAATATTTTGTGAACATAAGGCAACTAAAAAATCTTTAAACAGCTTGAGGTAGATATGAATATCTTAATGTAATTTTAAATGTAAATGAAAATTTAATCTTCTTCTGTTAAATTTTCATTAAATGCCGAAGGGAGTAATTTAGGTATAAATTTAATTAAAAGCGGCAAAATCAAACTGCCTCCAGGTATTAAAAAAATTGTTAAAGAAGGAATTGTTTTGCATAAATCTAATAGTTGTAATTTAATTTTCTTTTTTTCTTTTTCATCTAAATCCCTTTGTGTTGAAATAGCCAATAATTTCAACAATTCTTTACTTTGAGATAATTCTTTCAATAATCTATTTTTATTGCGAATGATCAAAACTTCAATAGTCAAAGCTGTATTGACATAGAAATGTTTGACGGGATTGGCATCATTAAAATAAGGAATTTCAGATTTATTTTGTTGAAAATAGATTTTTGTTTCCTCAATACTATTTTCAACAAATGAATCATCAATTTGCATCAGTTCGGCTAATTTATGTAAAAAATAGATTTCATCATTTTCTATTTGAAAATCACTCCACATTGACAGTCCAGCTAAATCTATCATATAATATTTTTCCAAAATATGATCAAAATACCCAACTTCTAGTTGTTCCATATTTTGAACATTAATTTTAGAAAATTTGGTATATCTTACAGAAGATTCAAATAATTTTGAAATTAATTCATCATTTTTACTTTTATGCTGCTTAAATTTTAATGCTAATGATATAATACTTATAATAATTTCTTCAGTTTTTTGAAAATATTTGTTAGATATAAAGCCGTTATGTATATATCTTTCAAAACCCAATACGTCGATAAATAAAAGTGCATTTGTTAAAATATTGGAAAAATTTTTACTTAAAAGATCTTGATTGGTTTGTACACGACTATCTATAATTTGTTCTAACTTTAAACTATGATCTTGTGTTGAAAATAATTTTGTAATAATATTATTTGAATTTGGAATAATTTCTAGATAATATTTTGAAATTATTTTCAAAAAATCTGTATGATTTTTAATATTTGAATTCCGTAGGTACAACTGATACAACGTATTTAACAAAGCAATTTTTGTTTTTTCATCGGGTTTCCAATGCAAACTATCCATTTGCTTTGGTGTATCAAATGAGACTATATGTCCAAAAATTAATCCTGTTTTTCTGATATTTTCATAAAATTTGAAAGTAGATATTTCTGTATTTATGTTTTCAAAATTTTGTTCCTGAAAAAATTTTTCTACCCAACCAGGTGCCGATGGATTAATCATATTGCTAATTTATATATAAAAATTAATTTTTACTACTTAATTTTTTGTCAATAACTCGCTCCATATAATCTTGAATGAAGGCTTTACATTTGGTTTCTATTTGATTCATCGTGGTATTTCTTTTGGTTATTAAATTGATAGACAATGATTTATCTGATTTATCATAAAACCCAATTGCTTTTTTACCATCAAAAATACAAATGTAAGGCCCTTCTAAAAATTGATAATAAGTTCCGTTTGAATTGATTATAAAAGGAGTTTCTGATTGTGCAACTAAACTGCGCCCCCAACTTCTAAATGGTTTTGGATAACCTATCATGTCCAATATGGTTGGGTAAATATCAATCTGTTGAGCATAGTCATCATTTACACCAACATATTGATTTCCAGGTTTATAAAACATGATTGGAATGGCATAGTGATTGATTGGTTTTTGATATTCTTCATAATAAATTTGATTGCAATGATCTGCCACAAACACAAAAATAGTGTTTTGAAACCACGAAGTCTTTTTGGCAGTTTTAAAAAATTGCTTCAAACTATAATCAGAATAGGCAATACATTTGTGTATGGGTAATTGCTTTTCTGTAAATTTTTGTTTGTATTGGTTTGGTATATTATATGGTTCGTGAGAACTTACTGTAAATATTGTTGCCAAAAAAGGGTTTTTAGTATTATCTAAATTACGTTTCATAAATTGTAAAAAAGGTTCGTCCCAAATGCCCCAAAATCCATCAAAATCTGCTTCATTTTGATATTCTGTCCTTCCATAATATTGGTTGATTCCTAATATGTTTGAAAAACCTAAGAAACCCATTGAACCATTGGCTGCTCCATGAAAAAATTTTGTTTCATAACCTATTGATCCTAAAGTAGATACCAAAGATTCGATTTTTTGTTTAGGATAAGGCGATGATGTAAATGCATCTTTAAATGAAGGAATTCCTGCCAAAACAGACGACATGCCATGTATGGATTGTCTTCCATTAGCATAAGCATTTGTAAATATTAGACTATTATTAGCCAACGAATCTATAAATGGAGTATGGCTTTCATATTTTGGAATTGTAGTGTTTTTATTAAAAGCCCCAACATATTCTTTACCAAAACTTTCTAATATAAATATTACAATATTTGGCTTAATACTTGGATTATTTTTGTAAAATTTAATAGGTCGAATGGTTTTTTGTATCAGATTTGGGTTTATTTCTGGATAATTAGTTTTTTGAAAGCTATTGCTAAACATGGTTCTAATTATTGCAAATGGTGTATTTAAAACAAAATCGGAATGTGCGGGATATTTTACATGTTTACTGGCATCAAGAATATTTATTGGTCGAGTAGATTTATCAAAATCACCTCCTCTTATTCCAGCAATTACAAAGGCTACGATGATTAAAAAACTAACTATTGAAGATCCAAAATATTGAAATTTATTTGAGGGTAAATATTTTTTTATATTAATTTTTTTATAAATATAAACCCATAAATACAACGTAATGATCAATAATAAAAAAACATGCCAATAGTGAATCAGAAAACCACTAAAAAGTTTGAATTTATTTGTTTCATTTTCTAATATATTTTTTACAACAATTGTTGTTCTTGCAAATGTATATTTGTAATAAATAAAATCTATAAAATTAGATGAATAAGCTATACTATTGAATAGGAAATAGATATAAAATAAAATTTGCTGGTATTTGGGAGTTGTATTTGTCCAAAACGGAATAATAGATAATAAAATGAAAAGGCTATTGGCATATAGAATGGCTGTTGTATCAAAAGCTAGTCCATAATAATATAGTTCAAAAAATGTTGCAATTGAATTGATTTTTAATAGATCTACATTATAGATAAAAAACAATAATCTTGCTACAAAATAAAATAAATAGGCAAGTAATAATCTTATAAGTAAGATTTTATATTCTGAAATTCTAAAATTTTTAGTCATGTATTTGCAATACTGTAATTGTAATTAAAATAGATGCAAATATAAATTAAAATATTTGTATAATGGAATTAATTGGTTTTATCTAATACTGAATTTTTGTTTATTAAATAGAGTTGAAACAAACTTGCAAAACCTAAAGTTAATACGGCACCAATAAAATTAAGCCACAAGTAACCTAATTTTTCTTGTCCGTTTGGATAACTATAAAAAGTGAAGTAATAGATTACAAATATTATTAATTGACTGATAATTGCACTATAAAAAATGGCTTTTGACTGTATGAATTTAAAATAGAAACCAGCTATAAAAATGCCCAAAACGGTTCCATAAAATATTGAACCAATAATATTTACAAGTTGAATCAAGTTTTCAAATAAAGACCCAATACAGGCAAACAATATGGCAATTATGCCCCAAATTAATATAAAAATTCTTGTTATTTTTACATAATATTGATCATCTTTTTCTGTTTTTATATTTCTTTTAAAAATATCAAAAGTAGTAGATGTGGCCAATGCGTTGATGCCAGAGGCAGTACCAGACATGGCAGCTGAAAAAATTACGGCAAGAAGCAACCCTAAAATTCCTTTTGGTAAGTTGTGCAATATAAAATGTAAAAATACATAATCCTTGTCATTTGTTTCTGCTTTATCATCTGCCTTCGAAATAATTTCTTTAGCTTGATCTCGTAAATCTTTTTCTTTTGCAGATAATGAAATTAATTTTTTTCTTAAAATTGGATTATCATAATTTTCTTTTAAATGGTCTATATAAAGTAAATTATATTCTTTTTTTTCTTCGTTTAGAGCAGTTAATTCTTTTTCTAATAGATTATATTCTTCTTTATATTTACTTTTTTCAACTATTATTTTATTATTCGGATTGAAGTTTAAGGGGACATTATTAAACTGATAAAATACAAAGACCATAACACCTGTTAAAAGAATAAAAAATTGCATTGGTACTTTCAAAAAACCATTCATAATAAGTCCTTTCTGACTTTCTAATATTGTTTTACCCGTTAAATACCGACCAACTTGCGATTGATCTGTTCCAAAATAAGAAAGCATTAGAAAAAATCCACCTGTAATTCCACTCCAAAAGGTATAACGGG
Organism: Flavobacterium branchiophilum NBRC 15030 = ATCC 35035; assembly: GCF_002217205.1. GTDB lineage: Bacteria > Bacteroidota > Bacteroidia > Flavobacteriales > Flavobacteriaceae > Flavobacterium > Flavobacterium branchiophilum. The sequence continues at coordinate 84,414 of NZ_MUGT01000047.1, forward strand.
TTTCGGGATCTAATGAAAAATCCAAAATATTCATTTTATCATTGGCACCTGCAATTTGTAAGGCATTTATAAACGTCATGTCGTTGGGCAAAAAATGTAAAACCAAATAAAATACAATAAACATGCCCAACATGATTACAAACATTTGCTGTGTTTGTGTAATATTAAGTGCTTTTGTACCACCGGTATAGGTATAAATAATTACTAAAATACCTATTATTATATTCAAATATGTAATATTCCATCCTAATAATGTAGATAATATAATAGAAGGTGCATATATTGTAAGCCCTGTTCCTAATCCTCTGGGTAATAAAAAAAGTACACTTGCTAAGGTTCGGGTTTTTAAATCGAATCTTTTTTCGAGGTATTCATAAGCAGTATAAACTTTTAATTTATGGAAAATAGGTATGAATGTCATGGCTATCACTACCATAGCAAACGGTAAACCAAAATAAAATTGTACAAAACCCATACCATCTTGATAGGCTTGTCCTGGAGTAGATATAAACGTAATTGCACTGGCTTGAGTAGCCATAACAGACAATCCGACAACTTTCCAAGAGGTTTGTCTATTGCCTAACAGGTAGTCTTGAACATTTGTACTTCCTTTTGTACGCCATGTTCCATAAATTACAATAAATAATAAGGTTAATATTAAAACAATCCAATCGATTTGTTGCATAGTCTAAGCATAAATTTGCATGATAATATAAAAAATAACAATATAAAGGGTATTTAATATAAGCACCCATGTATAGCTAGATTTCCATTTTTTATCACTTTTTTTGTTCATAATCATAAACTATTTTAAATAAATATTTAATCTAAATGATAAAAATAGTCAAATACTTTGTGTGTAGGAAGTCCTACAACATTACAATAAGAGCCCTCGATTTTTGTAATTCCAACCAAACCTATCCATTCCTGAATGCCATAACTTCCTGCTTTGTCATAAGGTTTATAATTTTGTAAATAATAGGTTAGCATCTCCTTGTTTAGTTGTGCAAAGGTAACATAAGTTTTGTCTTCTATGACGATTTCCGATTGACATGTTTTAAAACAAACAGATGTGATGACTTCATGTGTTTGATTAGATAATTTTTGTAACATTGTCATTGCTTCCTCAGCATTTTTTGGCTTTTCAAGTGCTTCTCCGTTTAGCCATACTATCGTATCGCTAGTTATTACGATATCGTTTACTTCCAATTCATTTTCATAAGCTTTGGCTTTCAATTTACACAAATAATTGGTTATTGCAGCTGCTTTTAATTCACTTGGATATATTTCATCAATTGCTTTGACCTTGATTGTAAAATGGATATCAAGTTCCTTAAAAAATTGTTGTCTTCGGGGGGAACCTGAAGCCAAGATGATGTTATATTTTGAAAGTTTTTCTTTAAGCATTTTGTTGTATGTTTAAGGTAATAATTGCAATTGATCCAATGCCAAATAAAAGTAGCCATTTCAAAACCCAACTTAAATGACTATAATCTTGTTTGTTTTTTGCAAAACTTGTTTTGATTGCTGCATATAATAATGGTGCTAAAATAGTCATTAAGCCATAAAAAGTAGCATAAAATAAATTATTTTCATATAAATAATTGTATATATAATATATTATCATTAGTATTGAAATAATGAACAACATAAATACTAATTTTAATGTAATTGAAATTCCAAAATATATAGGTATGGTTTGCATGTCCTGCTCACGGTCTCCTTCTATATCTTCTATATCTTTAATTATTTCTCTTATAAAATTTATGATAAATGTAAATATTGCATAATCAAATATTATAGAAAATAAAATTTTCATCAATATAATATTATTATTATTGATTATGGGATATAAATTAAAAATACCAATAATGATGACACTCATTGATAAAACAAATGCTGTAAGAATATTTCCAATTATCAAACTTTGTTTTAAATTGGTTGTATAAAAGTATAATAAAGATGATATAATTATAAAAATTATAGCTAAATTTGGCTTATTTACTATATTTGAAATGTAAAAACCAATTAAAACACCAATTATTGTGCATAAAAAATACAAATTATAAGCTAAATTTTCTTTAATTGCTATTCCTACTACAACTTGATGGGGCTTGTTTTTTAAATCGGTTTCCACATCATGGATGTTATTGATGATGTATCCGCCTGCCGCAATGCAAACTGTTGCCATAATTAGTAAATAATATTGAAAATCGTTTAATGCCAATTGATTATTATGGTTTTTTAAGAATCCTATTCCATCAAAACCTCCAAATCTAAAAAGCCATTGCATCAGGGCCAACATCAATAAATTTTGATACCGTATGAGTACTAAATATTTCATTTAAAATAATTAAAATAGAATAATATTTGTATTTATTTATAATATTGTCCATTTTTCTTGAACTTTCAACACTTGTTCAATTACATCTCTTACTGCTCCATTCCCGCCTTCGATGTGTGAAATATAATGAGAAATATTTTTTATTTCTGGGCAAGCATCTTGTGGACAACATGCTAAACCAACTTTTTTCATTACTTCATAATCAGGAATATCATCACCCATATATAAAATATGTTCTGAATTTATTTTATATATATCTATAAATTCTTCATATATTTCTAATTTATTAAGAACTCCTAAATATATATCATAAATTCCTAAATTTTTAAGTCTTTCTCTTACCCCTTCATTTTTACCTCCAGATATAATTGCAATTTTATATCCTAAAGCTAAGGCTCTTTGCATTGCATACCCATCTCGTACGTTCATTTGTCTTAATAATTCACCTTGACTGGTAATTTGTATCATATTATTTGTTAAAACACCATCTACATCAAAAATAAATGTTGTAATTTGATTCATGATTTGTTTATAACTTTTAGGCATTGGCTATAATTGTTTGGGTTAATATTTGGTAAATTTTTCTATAGGTGTCATTCTGCAACATATTGATATGGTTTTCAATAGTTTCAAAATCCTTTCTTTTTGCTGGACCTGTTTGTGCCTCTTTAGGATTTAAGTCATTGATTTTCAAGGCTGTTTCTTGAATTAATGGTTTTAAAATACTGAAAGGGATGTTGTTATCTTTACATATTTCATGAGCAATATCATACATTAAATTGGTAAAATTATTTGCAAAAACGGCTGCTATATGTAGTGTATTTCGTTGTTTGGAGTCTATTGTTACAGTTTTATCGCTAATTTTTTGTGCTATATGTTTCAATAGATCCATTTTTGATTCATCTTTTGTTTCTAAACAAATAGGAACATTTTTGAAATTCATTTTTATATTATTAGAAATACTTTGCAATGGATAAAAAACGGCTTTTTGAAGATGGTTGGCTAATTTGTTGATAGAAACAGTGCCAGATGTATGGGCAACTAGCTGATTTTCAATAGGTATTTGTTCAGAAACACTAGCAATTGCATCATCTGTAACGGCAATAAACATCAAATCTACTGGTTTTAGTTGATGCATTTCTGAAATGATCTCAATTTGATTATGTGAAATAGTAGTTTTATTATGATTTCTAACTAATAATTGTACTATTTTTATGGTTTTAATAGCTGAAAAAGCAGCTATAAGTTGCTGTGCCACATTGCCATAACCAATTATAGAAATGGTATATAAAGGTTTTAAGGGATCCAAATTTGACAAAATATTGATATTTTTTTATAAACTTTATTAAATATGTATGTCGCAAATTTACATTAATATCCAAAGATAAACAATGCCATGTCAAATTTCTTTTCATACTTATTTCTTATTATTTATTTTAGGTTTTATTTTTTTATTTTGAACTATTATCTTAAGCAATTGTTAAGATAAAAATTAAAAAAATGACTTAATTTTGTAAAAAAATAAATCAAATATACAATGCTCGAAAAAATCATTGCTTTTAGTCTAAAAAATAAGCTCATTGTGCTTTTATTTACTGTTTTTGTGCTTGGTTTTGGGCTATTTTCACTTACGCAAATTTCTATTGGAGCAGTTCCAGATGTAACAAACAATCAGGTTCAGGTGATTACGACGTCTCGAAATTTATCTACACAGGACATTGAGCAATACATCACTTATCCTGTTGAAATAGAGATGGCTAATTTGCCAGGCGTTCATGAAATTAGGTCTATTTCAAAATTTGGATTGTCTGTGGTTACAATTGTTTTTGATGACAACATGGGTACCTATTTGCCTCGACAATTGATAGCTGAAAAAATAAAATCGGCTTCAGAAAAAATACCTGAAGGGTTTGGCACTCCCGAGATGGGGCCTATTACTACTGGCCTAGGCGAAATTTATCAATATACATTAGAGGTACGTCCAGAATTTAAGGCTCAATATACTGTTACCGATTTAAGAACGCTTCAGGATTGGGTTGTCAAAAGGCAATTGTCTGGTATAAAGGGAGTTGTGGAAATTAATACTTGGGGTGGGTTTTTAAAACAATATGAAATTGCAATTGATCCAAGCCAATTGAAAGCAATGAATATTAGTGTAGCCAAAGTATTTGAAGCCTTGTCTAAAAACAATGGAATTGCAGGTGGAGCTTATATCGAAAAAGTGAATCAGAGCTATTTTATTAGAGCAGAAGGCAAGGTGAAATCGATTGAAGATATTGAAAATAATGTAGTTGAAAACCATAGCGGTAGTCCAATTTATATAAAAAATGTGGCTCAAGTGCAGCTAGGAAGTGCCAACCGTTTTGGGGCAATTACTGGTAATGGCGAAGGTGAAAAAGTTTTGGGTCAAGTTATGATGCTAAAAGGAGGCAATTCAAAACAAGTAATTTCGGATGTTAAAAATAGGATTGCAACCATACAAAAAACCTTACCTGAAGGTGTTTATATCAACGGATTTTTGGAAAGAAGTGAATTGGTTGGTAAAACAACATTTACAGTGGCAGAAAACCTAATATTAGGTTGTTTAATTGTTATATTTGTAGTAGTTTTATTGCTTGGAAATTGGCGTTCAGGACTTGTTGTGGCTTCGGTAATTCCTTTGTGCTTGCTATTTGCCATTTCATTTATGAACATTTTTGGAATTGATGCCAATTTGATGAGTTTAGGAGCCATTGATTTTGGTATTATTATAGACGGTGCAGTCATCATTGTGGAGTTTATTGCGTTTCAAATTGCCCACCAATCACACCAACTAAACACGCTAACAAAACAGGACAAACAATTAAAAATAGATGAAATTACATACAAAAGTGCATCAAAAATGATGAATTCTGCTGTATTTGGACAACTAATTATTTTGATAGTTTTTATACCAATTTTATCTTTGTCGGGCATCGAGGGCAAAATGTTTAAACCAATGGCCTTGACATTTAGCTTTGCATTATTAGGTGCCATGTTGTTTTGTTTTACATACGTACCCGTTGTGGCCTCGCTGTTTTTGAAACCCACGGTAGAAAATCATAACAGTTTGTCAAACAGGCTTATACGAAAACTAAATCGATGGTATTTGCCTATTATAACATGGGCTTTGGCCCATACTCAAAAAGTGTTGTATGGTGCATTGGGTTTACTAATTTTGTCTATTGTATTATTTTCTACCATGGGTGGCGAGTTTATTCCTACATTGGATGAAGGCGATTTTGTCATTCAACCTGTTTTAAAAACAGGCACCACTTTGAGTAAAACAATCGAAACAACTACCAAAATAGAGAATATTATTTTGAAAAAATTTCCTGAAGTCAATCAAGTTGTCAGTAGAATTGGTGCTGCAGAAGTTCCAACAGACCCTATGAGCATGGAAGAAAGTGATATAATTGTCAAACTAAAACCCAAATCAGCATGGGTTTCTACTAGTTCAAAAGACGAATTGGCCGATATGATTAAGAAAGCCATTACAAATCAAATTCCAAATTTGGATATAGAATTTACACAACCCATAGAAATGCGGTTTAATGAATTGATTTCTGGAACAAGATCAGATGTTGCTATAAAAATATTTGGCGAAGATTTGTCAATTTTGGCACAAAAAGCGTACGAAATTAAAAATGCAATTGCACATGTTGAAGGAGCTTCTGATATTATTGTCGAAAAAACAGAAGGATTGCCTCAAATGGCTATTGTATATGACCGGTCTAAAATAGCTCGATATGGCATGAACATTGCCGATTTGAACGACCACATTGCCTTGGCCTTTGCTGGTAAAACGGTGGGCAATGTATTTGAAGGCGAAAAACGTTTTGACATGGTCATCCGAATGGACAAATCTAATAGAACCAGCATCGAAGACATTCAAAATTTGTATGTTACAACCCCATCTGGCCATCAAATTCCGTTAAATGAACTGGCTATGATTAGCTATACCGAAGGGCCCGCCAAAATTTCCAGAGACAATACCAATCGCAGAATTGTAGTTGGTATCAATGTCAGAAACCGTGATATGCAAAGTGTAGTAGTTGATATACAACAAATTATAGAATCGAAAATAAAATTACCTACAGGTTATCGGATAGCTTATGGCGGTCAATTTGAAAATTTACAAAGTGCCAAAGCCCGTTTGATGATTGCTGTACCGATTGCTTTATTTTTAATATTTATCTTACTTTATTTTGCTTTTGGTTCCATCAAAGAGGCGTTAATGGTATATTCTGCCATTCCACTTTCGGCTGTTGGAGGCATTTTATTACTTTGGATAAGAGATTTACCTTTTAGTATTTCTGCTGGTGTAGGTTTTATTGCACTTTTTGGCATAGCGGTTTTAAATGGAATTGTTTTGATAGAACATTTTAAAGAACTTAAACACCAAGGTTTTGAAACAATGGATGGCTTAATTTTGAAAGGAACTACTGATAGATTAAGACCCGTTTTACTCACCGCTGCCGCAGCAGCTTTAGGATTTTTGCCTATGGCCATTTCGGCATCGGCAGGTGCAGAAGTACAGCGACCACTTGCCACGGTGGTTATTGGTGGTTTGTTTTCTGCAACCATATTAACGATGATTGTTTTACCTATATTATTTAAAGTAATGAATGAAAAAACACTTAAATTTTCAAAATTAAATAATCAAAAACCTACTTTAATGGTAGTCCTATTGATGCTATTCTCTTCTTTTGGGTTTTCTCAATCCTCTAATACAGAATTAAACTCATTGATTAACAATGCTTTAGAACATAATAAAATGATAAAAGCAGGTGAATTACAAATTCAAAAAATGAATGAAAATGTCAAATCAGCTTATACATTTGATAAAACAAACCTGTATTATGGCTACGATCAAAATAATTTAGGTCTCAATAATGTTCCCTTGAATGTTTTGGGGATTCAACAAAGATGGAGTTTGCCTAGTGTGTATAATGCTCAAAAAAAATGGCTTGAATCCGAATCAGCAACTGAAAAAGCCCGATTTGACATTCAAAAAAATAAATTAAAATGGCAAATTGCCTCTTTGTATCATCAAATTGTTTATCTTCAACATAAAGAAAAATTGTATATTTATTTGGATAGTTTGTATCAAAATTTTTCAAAAGCCAGCGACAGACGATTTGAATTGGGCGAAACCAATTATCTTGAAAAAATGACTGCTCAAGCTAAATTTAGAAAAATCAGAACAGTGTTGGCTCAAATCAATCAAGAAAAAAAGGCTCAATATGAATTGATCAAAGTGTATGTGCCTCAAAATGAACCTATTGTAATTGTTAATCAAACCATAGAGCCAATATCTAATCTTGAACAAATGGGCAGTAAACAATTGTATATCAATTATTTAGAAAGTATTTCAAACCAAAATAAAGCCCAATTGAATTGGCATAAAAAACAATTATTACCAGAAATCAATTTGGAATATTTTCAAGGTAAAAACCGTGCTACATCGCCAGTTCATGGTTTTCAAATTGGGATTGCGGTACCATTATTATATTTTGGTCATCAATCAAAAATAAAAGTGGCTCAATTAGAAAAAGATCGATTTGAATACCAAAAAGACTATGAAATAAATCAAATTGATCAATTTAACGTTCAGAAAATTAATGAATTAAACAAATTTCAAGAAGGCATAAATTACTATAATCAAGTTGGAAAAAAATTGGCAAACGAAATTTTAAAAGTAGCCAATAGCAGTTACAAGCATGGCGAAATTGATTTTTTCCAATACATCCAAAGTTTAGAAAATGTAACCAATATTCAATCAGATTACTTGGATAATGTATTAGAATTCAATAAGATACAATTAGAAATACAATATACTCAAAACATTAATAATTTATAAATGAAACAAAAAGTGAAAAAAATAGGGTATTTATTAGCTTTAGCAATCATTTTTTCTTGTAAGGAAAACACAAGTGAAAAAGAAATAATTGTTAATGATGGATTAATAAAAGTTACAAAACAACAATTTGAGTCAGCAAAAATGATCATCAGTACTCCTACAGAGCAAGACTTTGATGTTGTTGTAAAAACATCAGGAAGAATTGATGTTCCGCCACAAAATAGATCTAAAATAACTACATTTATTGGAGGATATGTTAAAAAAACCCAACTTTTAGTTGGAGATAAAGTGGTGAAAGGGCAAGCATTGATTACCCTTTCAAGCACAGAGTATTTAGACATTCAAAAAGAGTTTTTGGAAATTTCTGAACAAATTCAATATTTAAAATCAGAATATGATAGGCAAAAAACGCTATTTGACGAAAAAATTACTTCTCAAAAAAATTATTTAAAAGCAGAAAGTGATTACAAAAAGGCAAAAGGAATGTATCAAAGTCTTAAAGCTAAATTAACCATGTTGCATATCAATCCACAACAGGTTCAAAACGGAAAATTAACCTCAGAAATCACTATTTATGCTCCAATAACTGGTGATGTAACTATTGTTAATGCAAATGTTGGCCAATTTGTAGCCCCTTCGGATGTGATGATTGAAATAATTAATAACAATGATTTGCATGTAGAATTGAACGTTTTTGAAAAAGACATCCTCAAAATAAAAGCCAATCAAGCCATTTGGTTTCAAGTACCCGAAGCATCAAAAGAATTTTTCAAAGGGAGTGTGCATTTGATTGGAAAATCTATAGAAGGTCCTGATAGAACTATAAATGTGCACGGTCATTTAGACGACAAATTGAAACAAAAATTATTAACCGGAATGTTTGTTGAAGCACAAATTGTTGTCGATGCTCAAAAAGGATTAGCGGTGGCAAAAGAAGCCGTAATCAATGAGAATAATAAAAATTATGTACTTTTACTAAAAAATAGTAAAACAAATTACGAATTTCAAAAAGTATCTGTGCAAATTGGTGCTAAAAATGATAAATATATAGAAATAATTCCTAACGCATTACTTAGCAAATCATCTAAAATATTGACAACAGGTGTATTTGATGTGATCGAATAAAAAACAAAATGAATATAAATAAACTTAAAGATCAGTTACAAACAGAAGTAGATACTGCTTTTTTATATACCAGTATTGCAACTATTCAAAACGACGAAAACTTAAAAAAAGTATTATTAAGTTTGGCCAAAATAGAAGAGGGACATGCCAATCATCTTTTGACAAAAATCAAATTGACACATCCAGAGGTATCTATGCCTGCAGAATCTGGAAGAGCAAAAATACAATTAAAAGTAGGTAAAATATTTGGATATAGTTCTATTATTACTAATTTGTCTAGTATTGAAAAACAATTTGCTGAAAATACTATAAAAAATAAAATCAAATCTGGAGAAAAATTAACAGGGTTTGAACACAATCATTTGAATATCATTGAGGCCATCAATCAAAATGAAGCCTTAAATGTGTCGGGCGGATTTTTATCAAAATTTGAAAGCAGACACAAATCTGTTGGTGGCAATGCCTTGCGGGCTGCCGTTTTGGGATCCAACGATGGATTGGTTTCCAATATGAGTTTGGTAATGGGAGTGGCAGGGGCAGCTGTTTCAAATAATTCTATTTTACTTACAGGTTGTGCGGGTTTGCTTGCAGGGGCTATTTCGATGGCACTAGGAGAATGGTTGTCTGTTCAAAGTTCTAGAGAGTTGAATATGAGACAAATAGAGTTAGAAATGGAAGAATTGGAAGCCTCACCCGAAGAAGAGAAAAAAGAATTAGTATTGTTGTATCAAGCAAAGGGCATGTCATTATACGAGGCACAAAAACTAGCCGACAAAGCATTTGAAAACTCCGAAACGGCTCTTGATGCCATAATTACTGAGGAATTAGGCATAGACAAAGAAGAACTTGGAGGGTCGGCTTGGGAGGCGGCAATTGCCTCCTTCCTTTTATTTGCTATTGGTGCTATAATTCCGTTATATCCTTTTATGATTTTTGAAGGTAAATCTGCTATTTTATTAAGTATTGCAAGTAGTATTGTAGGTCTTTTTGGAATTGGAGCCTCTATAACTTTATTGACAGGCAAAAATATTTGGTTTTCTGGATTCAGACAAGTTGGTTTTGGTCTGGCCGCTGCTGCTATAACTTATGGCATTGGATCTTTAATTGGAGTTTCGTTGGCGGGTTAGTATTTTTTTAAAAAAGTTTTCAAATTTTGATATTACTTTCAAATTTTGTATTATATTTATACCAAATTTTTTAGTTTTTTATTAATTAAATTTATATATTATGAATGAAGCCCATTTACATTTAGTCATCAATCATTTTCCAATCATTGGCCCTATTTTGGGGTTTGGAATACTATTAATAGGTATTTTTTTAAAAAATAATACTCTAAAAAATACAGCATACATCATTTTTATTGTATCCTCTTTGTTTGGAATAGCAAGTATGTCCACTGGCGAAGAAGCAGAAGAATTGGTTGAAAAATTGCCTAATATTGGTCATGAAATCATACATGAGCACGAAGAAATTGCTGAAAAATTAGCACTTACTTTGAATATATTGGGATTGGTAGCTATTTTTGGTTTATTTCTTAATTTGAAAAACCATGTTAGAGCCCATATCATAAGTTATATTGCAGCAGTTTTAGGGATAATTGGAATTGCCATTGCAACCCAAGTTGGTACTACGGGTGGTGCAATTCGACACATTGAATTAAGAAAATAAATACAAAAATTTATCATTTTTTAACTTAATAGTATATTTTTAAAAACCTCTCTGCCTTTTAGCTTCAAAAATCAAAATGGCAGCTGCCACAGATACATTCATGGAATCAATTGCTCCTTGCATTGGAATACAAATGTTTTGCTTTGCCGCTAAACGCCATTCGGCTGTAAGCCCTGTTGCTTCTGTACCAACAACGAGTGCGGTAGGTAGGGTATAATTTTCGGTATGATAACTGGTAGCATCCTGCAATGTAGCCCCATAAATGGCAATATTATGTGTATACAAATAGTCGATAATTTCAGAAGTACTTGCAGTTGCTATTTGATTTGTAAATAAACAGCCCACACTTGATCTTATTATATTAGGATTATACATATCCGATTTTGGATTGGCAATAATAACTGCGTCTAAATTGGCAGCATCGGCGGTTCGAAGTAATGCTCCAATATTTCCTGGTTTTTCTGGCGATTCTGCCACTAAAATTAAAGGATTTTTTGAAAGATTTAATTCAGAAAGCAACATTTTTTTGGTTTTTGCCACCGCAATAATGCCTTCTGTACTGTCTCTATAAGCTAATTTTTGATAAATTTCTTTGTTTATTTCAATGATTTGATCCTCGGTTTTTATCACGTTTTTGTAGGATTCCATGGAAACCAATTCGGGTACAAATAAAAGATTTTCTATTTGATAACCACCTTTTATAGCTAATTCAATTTCTCTTTTACCTTCAATCAAAAACAAACCTGTTTGTCTCCTACTTTTGGCTTTTTCTTGTAATAAAACCAACGATTTGATATAACTATTGTGTATAGAAGTAATTTTTTTCATAAATATATTAATTTTTTTATAAGTTATATCTTGTAATATTATTAGGGGTAATTGTTTAGCCAGTTGCGTTTATATTTGTTTTACTGCTTTATAATATGCCTCTTGATTTGATTTCAAGATATTTGTTGATGGTATCTAAAGTTACATTTTCTGGAGACGTTAGCAAAGCATGGATGCCATATTTTTTTAATTCATTGACAATTAATTTTTTTTCAAAAGCAAATTTTTCTGCAATTACTTTATCATAAACTTCTTGTATATTTTTTGATTTTTTATGTATTAAATTATTTAACTCTGTATTATTAAAAAATACAACTACTAACAAGTGGTTTTTGGCAATTCCTTTTAAATATGGCATTTGACGGTGCAAGCCTTCTAAAGTTTCAAAATTGGTATATAAAACTATCAAACTTCTTTGGTTAATTTTTGTCTTAATATCCACATACAACCTACCAAAATCACTTTCAAAAAAATCTGTTTTGATGTTGTATAAGGTTTCCAAAATTTGATTCATTTGCGAGCCTCTTCGTTCCGCAAAAACCCTATTTTCTACTTTTTTTGAAAACGTAAACATTCCTGCCTTATCTTGTTTTTTCAAAATTACGTTTGATAATACCAAAGTGGCATTGATGGCATAATCTAATAAACTTAAGCCATTAAAAGGCATTTTCATAACCCTTCCTTTGTCTATTACCATATATACTGTTTGCGATTTTTCGTCTTGAAATTGATTGACCATCAAAGCATTTTTTTTGGCTGTGGCCTTCCAATTTAATGTTCTAATGTCGTCTCCAGTTACATATTCTTTTATTTGTTCAAACTCCATTGAATGACCAATTTTTCTTATTTTTTTAATTCCATATTGAAATAAATTATTCGAAAATGCTATCAAATCATATTTCCTTAATTGAATATATGATGGGTATGTAGGCACTATTTTATCTGAATCAAAAACAAATTTTCTTGAAATCAATCGCAAAGGGGAACTTACATATACATTCAAATGTCCAAAATGGTAAGCCCCTCTTTCTGTTGGTCTTAAAAAATATTTGATATTAAGGTCTTTTGCATGTTTTATTTTTTTATTTATTTCAAAATCTCTAATTTGAAATTGAAATGGAATTTCGTCAATTATTTTAGTATGTATTGTAAATGAATATTTATTTTTAATAGTAATAACTATCTCATTTTCATCGCCATTTGATAGTTTTTCAGGAATACTTCTATGGGCGTTTATTCCCGTAATGCTGTATAAAAGTATGCCGTCTATGACAACACATGTTATTACCGCAATTACAATTATCCATGTTGCTCTATATAATGCTGGAAAAATAAATGACAATACAAAAATGCTTATAATAACTAATATTATATAAAAAAATAAATTATTTATATAGGTTTTTTTGAAAAAATTCATATAATGGCTGATTATCTTGGAATTTCGATACTTTCAATGATTTGTTTAATAATTGCTATGCTAGTTATTCCTTCCATTTCTCGTTCTGGTGCCACAATTACACGATGTTGCAAAACGGGAACAGCGGCTTCCTTAATATCTTCGGGCGTTACAAAGTCTCTGCCTCGTATTGCTGCAAAGCCTTTAGCAGCATTTAAAATAGCGATAGAAGCCCGTGGCGAGGCTCCTAAATATAATAATGCATTCTGACGGGTATTGATTACAATTTGTGCGATATAGGAAATAAGTTGATTTTCTACAATTATTTTTTTTACCAAATGCTGGTATTCCATGATGTTGGAATGGGACAATATAGACTGTATATTGGCCAATTTGTTTTTATCTTGAAGCAAATGTTCCTTCTGAACAATAGCAATTTCTTGTTCTAAATTAGGATAATGAACCGCAATTTTAAACAAAAACCGATCCAATTGTGCCTCTGGAAGCCGATAAGTTCCTTCTTGCTCTATTGGATTTTGCGTAGCAATAACTAAAAATGGGGCCTCCAATTGGTATTCGTTTCCATCTATCGTTATTTGCCTTTCTTCCATTACTTCAAACAAAGCGGCTTGTGTTTTGGCAGGGGCTCTATTAATTTCGTCTATCAAAACCAAATTAGAAAAAATAGGGCCTTTTTTAAATTCAAAAACCGATTTTTTCAAGTCAAATACAGAGGTGCCTAGTATATCAGACGGCATTAAATCTGGTGTAAATTGTATTCTACTAAAATGGATATTCAATGTTTTGGCTAATAATTTGGCTGTAATCGTTTTTGCAACTCCAGGCACTCCTTCTAACAACACATGACCGTTAGACAAAATGGCAACCAACAATTGATCAATCATTTTTTCTTGCCCCACAATGACGCTGCCAATTTCTGCTTTTATGGCTTGGATACTGTCTAATAACGGACTTAAATTAATTCTAGATTCAAAATTGACGTTTTCAATATTTTCCATTGTTTATCATTTTTAATTTTGTTTATATAATTTTTTCTATTGCTTGATCTAATGCTATCAAATCATCTTGTGTAGCATTTCGGTTTGTTTGGTTAAATTGCTGTATTAAAAACACTACTTTTTCAATATCAACCAAGTTTTTATTTGATTTTTGATGTAATTTTTTTATGAAATGTTCATCTAAATGGGTGGTGTCAATCAAAAATTCGGTTCGGATTCTTTCTAAGAAATAAATTATTTTTTTGTCAAAAATATAATTAATATCTCCTTCTTGAAAATACAAATTTCCAATGGTTTGTGTAAATTCTATAGTAGTATTTGTAAGTGGTTCTAGTATTGGAATGCTACGTTGCCTGCGTTTTGAATTGAAAATAACAAATAAAAGTAAACCAATCCATACAAAATACCATGCCCATTGAAGTGCGGGTTTGCTTAATATAAATCGCATGGGCGATGACGAAATGCTCGTTCGTTTTTGGTTTTTTGTATGCCAATATATTGTTGATTTTGGAATATAGGAAAGCACTTTTTCTGAATATTCATAGTTGTTATTTTTTAATAAATAAAAATTAGTAAATGAAATGGGTAAAGAATGTAATAAAAACTGACCTTTACCAAAAGGCACTTTGATGTAGTTTACTCTTGTGCTATCGCCCGATTGGTATCCTAAAACCAACGTATTCAATGTATCAATTTTAGAAAAATAATAATTTCCTGATCCTTCTGCTATGGCATATTTTACCGAACTTACATTAGGATTGGCCATCCAAGTACTGTTTTTTTCATGAAAATCTTGTTTTAATTCCACATGTAAAGTGTCCAATATTGTTTTAGGAAACACTTTATGGCTTAAAAAAACAGTATGACCCTCTTTTACAAATTGCAATAATGATTTACATGATTCTGTATCATAATCAGAATAATTTTTAATATAAATATAGGTTCCCGAAATAGTATATTTTGCAACTTTGCTGGATTCTGATTCATGTTTTGAAAAAAACTCGTAAGGGGTTTCGGTTACTTTTTCGACCTTTTGATCCTTAAAAAACCCAACTATTTCTTTGTCAAATACATATAATCCATAAGGAATTTTGTCATCAGTATCATAGCTTGCTGTCCAATCAATTGGTTTAGGAATATTACTATCTATAATTATAATACCTACAATAATGATTAGCAAAAGTCCAAAATATATTTTAAAAGTATTACTCATTTTTAAATTCTTTTAGGGCTTTTTTAAATGTATGAATAGCTTGTTCATACGTATAATCGGTTATTTCAAATTCGCCATACCAAATATTGTTGTACAAATAAGATAAGTAAGAAAAATCATTTTTATGTTTGGTAGATTTCAATTCATAAATATAATCTGAATTGGTTTTTTCTTTGTCCCATTCAATTAATTTTTGGTCTGATAATGTTTGCAATAACCACAAATAATAATATCTGATCGTCAATCGATTGGATTTGTTTTTTATGGCTTTTTGAATCAATTTTTCAAAGTCAATTTCATGGATATTTTGTGTAAACATTTCTTGCTGTATTACTTTTTGTTCAGAATTTTTTCCAAAAATCCATTGAGCTTCTTTATTTAAAAATGATTTAACAATCATATACACCACAAAAATGATTAATATTATAGATAAAATTCTTAATATAATATCAATTGTAGCATAATTTAGGACTGAATGTTGATTATGGTTGCTACCTCCAAATAATTCATGCAGCCAATTTATAAATTTATCCCAAATATTTTTTTCAGAAGATTCATTTTCATAAATAAATTCCTTGTCTGTATATTCTTGTTTAAATAATGGTTTATATTGACGTGTGTTTGTATGTGCAGTATCAATTTGTATTGGATTTGTTTTTAAATTTTTTGAAAAAACCAATCCAAAATTCAAAACCAATAAAAAAATCGATGTTATTTTTAATAATTTATTCAAAATCAGTACCAATTAAATCAATTTGACTAGTTACGTTGTGTGCTTCATTCATTTCTTTATGACTATAAAATATCAAACTTTGTTGAATAAATATAAAATTTTGAAATATTATACTTAATAAAAATGAAAGTATGATAATGACTGTAAATATAATAGAAATAATAGAAAATAAATCATTTTTGGGATTATTTTCAATATTTTCTAAAGAAAACATCATCCAAACTACCGTAATTAAATAGGGTATCATAGTAATAAATCCTTGAATGGTTTGTACTAAAAATATAGTGGTAAGAGTAGATCCGATTATTGGCCAAAATTGCGACCTCACCGTGGTTAAAGCGTTGTTTAATGATTCAAAAAATGTGCAATCATCTACAATATATTCATGATAACTAATTGAAATCCACGACATAAATGCGGGTAGCATAATAAACAATAATGGAATTCCAATTATAATAAAACACAGCAATATCAATATTCCAAATAAGATAAAACCTAAAGGCATGATGATAAATATAATACCTAAAGTAAATTTTATCATTTTAAAGGTTTGTTCTTTTATCGCTTTGATAATGGATTTTGCAGAAATTTCCTTTTCATTATTTTGATTTAAAAGTTCTAAATATATAATTGGAAAAGTATAATTGACTATTGATAAAAAGAGTGTTAAAATGATAAAAATAGCCAATACACTAAAAAATAATGGAGCATTATTCTGAAAATAGTCATTTATTACACTAGGACTTTCACCTGTATTCATGGATTTCATGATGATTTCCATATAAAATTTAGATAAAAAATACAAAGTAAATACTAATATTATTATAAAAATACCATTAATTTTTATAAAATTACTAAAATAATTTTTACCATATATTTTAAAAAATGATATATTGTCGGAAATATAATCATTAAAGTTACGTTTTTTGTATAGTTGAAACATTTTTTTTATGTATTTGTTTGTTAATAATTATTGGATAGATCAAATAATAATAGGTAATAATGAACAATGTTGAAATAATAATAAAAAAACCTAAACTCATGGGCATTTCTAGTGCATATCTTGTAATAAAACCTTCCAAAAAACCCGCCGCAATTGTAAAAGGCATGGTACTAATCAGGATTTTGATGCTGTTTTTTAAACCAATTTTGAAAGCGTTCATTCTAGAATAGGTTTGAGGAAACAATATGGATGCCCCTAAAATGTAGCCTGCAGCCGTTTCTATAACTATGGCAAAAATTTCCATAGCTCCATGTATCCAAATGCCTCGAACGCTTTTAATAAAAACACCTTGCTGAACAAAAAAATATTGAAAAGATCCGAGCATGATGGCGTTATTTAACGAGTAATAAAAGGTTCCTAAACCGCCAAAAATGCCAAAAATATAACAACACATTCCTACATATAAGTTGTTGATGGTAATACCAATAAAACTACCCCAATTGCTACCAGATTTGTAAATAGCCACTGGATTTCCTTTTTTAATGTTTTCTAAAGTGGTATTAACATACTCATCACCTAATATTAAACGTACAAAATTTGGATCATATTTGGCAGATACTACGCCTATAAAAGTGGTAATCATAAAGGTAGTAAATGCAAAATAAATGTAATACCGATACTGATAACACAACAACGGAACTTCTGTTTTAAAAAAATATACCAATCTGTTTTGCTCTGTTCGCTTGGTTTTATAAATTTTTTGATAAATTTGCGAAGCCAAATAATTGATGTACAAAACCGTCTTACTTTTTGGGTAATAGGTTTGAGCATAAGCTAAGTCATTCATAATTTGAATGTACAAACTAGCCATTTCATCAGGATTTTTTTTAATTTTACCAAAAATAGCTTGCTCAAAATCAAGCCATTTTTCTTTATTTTGTTTAATAAATGCAATCTCTCTCATAGAGGGCTAAATTATAAAATTATGTCAGATTTAACAATAAATACTACACAAAATGTTACAATCAATTTTACGGCTGCTTCCATAGGCGAACGAATGTTGGCAAGTCTATTGGATTTACTGATAAAAATAGCTTACGGTATAGCTGTTTCTTATGTAGTTTTTGATGTTTTTAATTTTAATAATTGGATGCAAACATGGGATGATTGGTCGAAATTTGCTATTTATATCGTGATTTTTTTTCCAATTTTGATATATTCTTTAGTTTTAGAAAGCATTTTTGAAGGGCAAACCATTGGAAAAAAAATTATAAAAATAAAAGTTGTAAAAATGGAAGGCTATCAAGCCCATATTGGTGATTTTTTTATAAGATGGCTTTTTAGAATTGTAGAAAATAACTTAATGGGTGGATTAATTGGTTTAATAGCTATGATAATCAGCAAAAAAGTGCAACGATTTGGCGATATGGCTGCTGGAACGGCGGTTATTACTCTAAAAAATAATATTACAATTAATAGCACTATTTTAGAAAATATTGATAATCAATACGTGCCAATTTACCCTCAAGTCATCAAACTTTCTGATAACGATATGCGAATTATTAAGGAAACTTTTGAAAATGCTCGTGTAAAAGGCGATTATGAAACATTGAAAAAATTAGTTTCAAAAATTGAATCTGTTTCAGGTATCAAAAATCAATCTGGAAATGTAACTGATTTCATAAGAACAGTGTTGAAAGATTACAATTTTTATACTCAAAATATGTAATGTCAAATAAAAAAAAGAGCAATTGGAAGAACTAAACATTAGGTTGTACGAACCTTCAGATTTTCAAAAATGGAATGATTTTGTTGCAGATGCTACAGAATCGTCTTTTTTATTTGATCGAAATTATATGGAATACCATAAAAATAGATTTACAGATTATTCTTTAATTATCTATACAAATAAGGCATGGGTTGCAATACTGCCAGCTTTTTCTTTAGATAATAATTTGTATTCCCATTTTGGTTTAACTTATGGGGGATTCGTGTTTTCTAAAACATTTCCCACAGTTGAAAAAGAAAAAATACTTCAAAAAGTTTTATCTTTTTTGCGAGAGGCACATTTTAAACACTTGTATATCAAACCCATTGTTCAAATTTATAAGAAAAAAATAGATTTCGGAATGGAGTATTTATTGGTTAAAAACCAAGGTGTTCTATACCGAAAAGAAATGAATTTGGCCATTGATTTTGCAAATTGGCATGGTTCCAAAAGCAAATGGAAACATTATAAAAAAGCGGTTCAAAATGGTTTAATTCTAAAAAAAGAAACTACATTTGACGGCTTTTGGAATCAAGTTTTGATCCCAAAATTAGCAGATAAGTACCAAACCAAGCCAGTACATTCAATTGAAGAAATATCTTATTTGCATAATAAATTTCCCGATAAAATATTGCAATATAATGTGTATTTACAAAACGAATTGTTAGCGGGCATCACATTGTTTGACTTTGGTTTTGTTGTCAAATCTCAATATGGTGCCACAACATCTAAAGGTATGAAATACAGAGCATTAGATTTTGCATTTATTGCTTTAATTGACATGTTTCAACATCAAAAAAAATATTTTGATATGGGTACCGTCAATGAAAACGAAGGAAAAAGCTACAATATTGGACTGATTCAACAAAAAGAAGAATTAGGATGTAGTGTGTACTTACAAGAATATTATAAGATAAATATTTCATAAAAAAACATGATAAAATTTCTTGATTTACATCAAATAAACAAACCGTACGAAAAAATGTTTCAATCTAAGTTTAAAGAAATTTTAGATAATGGATGGTATATTTTGGGTCAAGAGCTTATAAATTTTGAAAATAGTTTTGCAAAATATTATAATATGAAACATGCTATTGGCGTTGGCAACGGTTTAGACGCTTTGATAGTAACTTTTAAAGCCTATCTTCAGTTGGGAATATTAGCACCTGGAGACGAAGTAATTGTTCCTGCTAATACATATATTGCTAGTATCATTAGTATAGTTGAAGTGGGTTTAACTCCTGTGTTGGTAGAACCTTGTTTAGACACGTATAATATAAATCCTCATGAAATAATTACCCATTTAACCCCAAAAACGAAAGCCATTTTAGTTGTTCATTTATATGGTCAATTAGCTGAAATGTCTGAAATACAGAAAATAGCACTTTATAACGGACTTGTAATTGTGGAAGATGTGGCACAAGCAGTAGGAACATTTTTTGAAATAGATGACAACATACGAAGTGCAAAATGCTTTAGTTTTTATCCTGGAAAAAATTTAGGGGCTTTAGGCGATGGAGGAGCCGTTTTGACAAACGACTCTGAGCTATCAAATACCATAAAATTATTAAGAAATTACGGTTCAAAAGTAAAATATCAAAACGAAATTATTGGTGTTAATTCTAGGTTAGATGAAATGCAAGCTGCATTTTTGAATATCAAATTACCAAATTTGAATGAAGATAATAGAATTAGACAAAATATTGCAAAAGAATATCTAACAAATATTAAAAATGATAAAATAATATTGCCAAAATGGGATTATCAAACCCAACATGTTTTCCACCTTTTTGTAATTAGAACTGCAAACAGATTGGATTTACAAAATTATCTTTCAGAAAAAAAGATAGAATCCATGATCCATTACCCCATACCACCTCATAAGCAATTGGCTTTTAAATGTTGGAATTCAAATTCATTTCCTATTACTGAAATGATTCATAATCAAGTGATTAGTATTCCTATGAGTCCTGTTTTGACATCAAATGAAATCCATTATATTATTCAAACTCTAAATCAATATTAATTGAAAATAAGACATAAAATACTACAATCTAAATTATTTAAAGTTACTTCTTTAAATAGTATTAGTGTTTTAATAAAAATTGTAATAGGAATTGTTTCATCAAAAATATTAGCCGTTGCAGTTGGGGCTTCTGGTATGGCTTTGATAGGTAATTTTAGAAATTTTTTAAATGTAATTGAAAGTATTTCTACATTTGGTACAGCTAATGGTATTATCAAATTGGCAGCAACGCATAAAAAAGAGGATGATAAATTGAAATCAATTCTTTCTACCTTGCTATTTTCTACTGTATTTTTATCAATTTTTTTATCATTTCTGCTATTTTTTTTAGCTAATTATATTCAAGACCAAATTTTTGGTAGCCATTTTAATTTTGTTTCGATTATTCGTGTTTTAGCATTGGTTTTGCCGTTATATGCCTTGTCAATTGTCATGATGGCATTTTTAAATGGATTAGGTGCTTTCAAAAAAATCATTTATCTCAATATGATTGGCAATGTTTTAGGGTTGGTTTTTACAATTTATTTAGTAGGAAATTGGCATACTTATGGTGGTTTACTTGCAAGTATTTTTGCACCAACAGTACTTTTTTTTATTGCTTATTATTATTTAAATCAACAAATTAATATCATAAAATCTTGTAAATGGACTTTTTTTAATAGTCAATTATTAATTAATTTGTTAGATTTTTCTTTAATGTCTTTAGTTTCAGCTATTGGAACACCTATTGTTTTACTTACATTAAGAAATGTTGTTGTATTGCAAATAGGATTGCAATATGCGGGGTATTGGGAAACTATGACTAGAATATCAAATTATTATATGATGTTTATTACAACTATTTTAAGTTTGTTTTTTTTGCCTAAATTAGCCGCTTTTCCTAGTAAAAAGGACATTAAAAAAACATTTATGTTATATTACAAAACATTATTACCTGTTTTTATTATTGGTAGTGTTTTTATATATTTATTTAGATTTTATATCATCAATGGGCTATTTACATCTGAATTTCAACCCGTTGAAAATTTGTTTTTGGGACAACTTATTGGAGATGTTTTCAAGGTTGCATCACTTATTTTGGGTTATAATTTATTGGCCCAAAAAATGACTAAAACGTATATTGTTACAGAATTAGTTTCGTTAGCGGTGATGTATTTTTCTACATTATTTGCCATACAATATTTTGGATTTCAAGGTATCGTAATTGGTCATTGTATAACATTTGTAAGTTATTTTATTGTTTTGTTATTTGTTTTTAGAAAGATTATTTTTATAAAAAATATTTAAAAAAATATAAGTTATTTTATTTTAAAAATAATAAATTACTTATAAAAACATATATAATGATATGACTAAATGCTGTTAGTTGTATCATTTTTTGCGTTATGGATAGTAGTGGAAATCCTTTTTTGAGGCTTTATCTGACTAAAAAAAGATTATTTCACAATATTATATTTCTTTTTGAGTTTAATGAACGTTGTTTGAAACGGATAGCCCGAACCTTGGGGAACG